>JAUNIK010000169.1:723-6290 GCA_030523505.1 Prevotellaceae bacterium
TCTCAAAGGAATCAGTATATTTAATGTCAGGATAATGAACCCTCGTTTCAGCGAGTGGCGTTTCCGTAAAGGTAGATCTGCCTTTCACCATCTGCTCCGTGATAAGACTTTGCTTCTCGGCGTCTATAGTTATGCGTACATAGTTTTTCTCATCCTGATATGCAGCCATCACTCCATATTGCCCCTTGTCGGGCTCTGAATTGGTGAATTCTGCTGAGAAAGAGTAGTCATCGGCAGGAGTTGTGCCCCAAACAGGTTCTGATGTAGGCATCCAGATACCATCAGTGGTTTTTTCTGCCATTGCAATGTCATTCATCCATGTGTGGAAATATGGACCGTATTCATCGAATCCTTCACAGAAAGAAACATAAACTATCTCATCACCACTTGCCTCGCAGAGAATGTCCTTGAACTGACTTGCATTAACAGATTCATGGTTGCGTACGAGTACTTTGTTTTTCCATACTGTGGTCATGTCGTCATTGCGTTCAATGCGCCATTCTTCAGGGATATTATTACGTTTTGATGTGATTTCTATGAGAAAGGAACCCACAAGTGATTCGGACAGTTCTTCAAGTGATACGCCTTCATACTGTGGTTTTGCAGGAGTAGGATGAAATCCTGAAGTAGCTTTGCCGGTGATGCCATCGACAGTCATACGGTCGTTGACGAAATGAATACGATCGACAAACTGGTGACGTTTCCATCCCTGGTTTGCCATGTAAACGAGCCACCATTCCCATCCGTTAGGGCCACGTACAATGTTTGGCTGTCCCGGAGTTACCAGGACTTCGTCAGGAATTTCATCGCCTGTGGCGTATAGATACAGGTGGTCGACACTCGCATTGCGTCTTTGTTTTGTTTCCTCGGTGTTTTGTGCTTTTTCTAATGTGATGATATTATCGCCGACTTTGAGTTGTGATTGGTCAATTTTGAAATACGCATATTCTGCAGTATTGCCTGGGTTGATGGCTTTGCCGTTGAGCAAAAGGCTAACACCACCACGTTGAGCCATCAACATGAAGAGATTACCCGCAGGAATGGAATCAAGCATGAAATGAATCTCCTTGTTATTGAGATTGATATTGTTGTAACCCTTGCTGCCATAACGCAGAAGATCGGTGTATTTTTCACCAATCGGTTCGGTGTTTGGGCCGACAACAGGATGTGAATATTTGCCACCAGGGTTGAACATCAATGGCGAAGGAGCTTCGCATACACCGAGATGATAATTACCGAACTCTGGAGCTGTGTGGTTGGCATTATACATCATATAGTATCTGTTGCGATACTTGATGACAAACGGTCCCTCAGCTACACGGTTGTCTAGCGTCTCCCATGTGCCAGGTTGGCTTGAAAACTGCTGCAGAGCATCACCTGCAAACGAAAAGTCGTCATTGAGTGGTCGAGCCCAGATGGTGTTGCCGTCGGTGAATTTCACCATATAAAGATATAAACTTCCATCCTCGTCTTGGAATATCTGTGGGTCGATACGGTTCTCGTACCATTGGTCGTCCCGAACTTCCTTGTAAGGTCCTTCTATGTTAGGCGATGTGGCGTGTGTGATGTGTACGATGTGCTTGTCCTGCCCCCAATAGTTTACACTGAACAACAGATGGAATAGTCCTCCGCTATAGCTTATATCATCGGCATGCACTTGATTGTTCTTAGCTCCTGTGCCATGAGTCCACTGATTGTCAAGGTCGAATACGTGGATACGGTTGTTCCAGTTGACCATATCGCTGGAAACGAAGAAGTCACCATAGGTAGCCACACCACCAAGGTAATACTTACCCGCGTAGCGAATACAACCGGCATCGGCAATACCTTTCAGTACGGGGTTGCCCACATTCTGGGCGTGGAAAGGCATATTTACACTCAGGAGTAGAACAATTGATAATATCTTGAGTTTCATAATCTTTGAATTGGAGTGTTTACAATTTTGGAGGAGTTCTCGTAAGGACTATTTGTGGGTGGAAAGTCGGAACAGTGCTATTGGTTTATATACTCAGTAGGACTTACGCCCATGAATTTCTTGAATACCTTTGAGAAATAGTTTGGGTCGGCGAATCCTGACTTGTAGGCAGTTTCAGCCACGCTATGAGTCTCACGTAACAGCTGGCAGGCGTAGTCAAGGCGTTTCTTACGTATATAATCGCCCATAGACATATTCATTAGCGAACGCATCTTAGCATGGAGCAGCGAACGGCTCACACCCAAATGCTGGGTTATGTCGATTATGGCAAAGTCGCTATTGCCGATGTTTGCCTCCACCAAGTCGTTGATATCCTTGATGAACTTACGGTCAATAATCGTCAGTGTCGATGTCGTTGCCTCGTTCTCAGCTTCCTGTGAGTTGGCAATCTCCATCTGTCGGACTTGCAGAAGAGAGATGATGTTCTTTATCTGGAGTTCAAGAATCTGAGGTTCGAAAGGCTTTGACACATAAGCCTCTGCACCGCTCTTGTAACCCTCTACGACATCGTCGGGTTCGCTCTTTGCAGTGAGCAGTATTACAGGGATATGACTGGTTTGCATGTCGCCTTTGAGAGTCTTGCACAGTTCTATACCATCCATCTCTGGCATCATGATATCCGACACGATGAGCTGGATATTCTCAGTGCGTGCTTTCTCCAATGCCTCAGCACCGTTGTGGGCGGTGATGACGTTGTATTTGTGAGAGAAGTAATTGGCAAGGAATGAAAGCAGATCTTCATTGTCGTCGACGATAAGCAGATTCATCTTACCTTTTGTGAGTTCACTCACCTTTTCATTGGTCGCAATATCGTCAGCCAGACCTTTCATCGACTGTGAGAACTTATATTCAGAGATTGGTACGATGACCTTGTCATCACTGATATAGCTGCTCTGTGGGAATGCATCGTCAGAGACATTGAGCAGAACTGTAAACACAGAACCCACTCCTGGCTTGCTGTCAAGGCTTATCTCACCATGGTGCACCTCTGTGAGTCGTTTCACCAGCGATATCCACTATGGTTGGCATTGTATCCACGTTTTGTCTGATAGTATATTCCAAAGATGTTCTCCTGTTCCTCGGGTACAATACCGATACCCGTGTCGCTGACCGACAACTTCAGATAGGTGTAACTGTCCTTGTCGCTGTTCACTATTGAGGCCTTTACTCCGATACGACCGTTCTCAGGAGTGAATTTTATAGCATTGGAGAGCAGGTTGTTGAGAATCTTTTCTGTGTAAGAAGGTGAAAACCACACCTCCTCGCCGTTATTTTCGCAGTCTATGGTTAGAGTGAGATGCTTCTCCTCAGCCAGTTCATGGAAACTCATGGCATTGAGTGTGATGAATTCCAGTGGGTTGCCCTTCTGTACATAGAATGGGAACTGGTCGGTTTCAATTTTGTTGAATGTCACCAGTTCGCTGATGAGACTCTCCATCTTCCGCGCGTTTTTAAGGGCTATATCGAGATTCTTGCGAGCCTCAGTGTCCATATCCTGTTTAGTGAGCACTTTCAGTGGAGCAGCAATGAGCGATAAAGGCGTTTTCAATTCGTGCGAGATAGCTGTGAAGAAATCGAACTTAGCTTTGTTAAGCTGCTTTTCGTGCTCTTTTTCCATCTGCGCAAGATGCTCCTTCTGCTGCCGCTGCATACGTCGTTCCGACAGACGGTACAGATAGTATGCTCCTAATGAAATGAGAAGCAGATAAACCATATAAGCCCATATCGAACGGTAGAAAGGTGGACGTACAATGATTTTTATGCTCTTCACCTTGCAGTTATCCCATTCCTCTGCACTGTTGTTGGCACGTATCTTCAGGACGTATGTGCCAGGAGCGAGATTGAATCCCGAGAACTGACGTTCCTTACCAACATCGCGCCATTCCCGGTCAACACCTTCGAGCATTACCTGATACTCCACAGCATTGTTGGCTCCTGGTTCAATGACACCGTATTCTATGCGGAACGATTTCGCCTGATAATATGACAGCACCAGTTCGTCAGTGTTGTCTATATTCTGTTTCAGAGGTGAATCTTCGCCATTGGCATACATCACCTGGTTATTGATTGTAAGGTCTTTAAAGTGCACCGTCAAGATGGACTTGTTGGTCCGGATTGTTGATGGATTTAATCTTACAAGTCCATTGACGGTGCCGAAAAGCAAATTTCCGTTAGAGTCAAGAAGGGTAGAAGAGAAATTGAATTGATCGGTAAACAAGCCGTCGGCTGTAGTGAACCGTATCATTGTATTGTCTCTCTGTGAGTATTTAAACAGTCCGGTACTGGCGGAAATCCACAAGTTGCCTTCGTTGTCTTCGTTGATGGCACACACGCAACTCTTCTGTAGTATAGCGCTATGTGTGAGTGGCTTTACGGATGAGCGTGTTTTGTCGAGATACTGCACGCCATTGTTGTTAGTGCCCAGCCAGATGGTGTGGTTTGAATCCTCGAATATATATGTGATGTAGTTATCGCAAATGTAATGACTGACAGAGCCGCTGCACCACTGGGATATCTTTCCTGTCTTGTTGTTCAAGCAGAACAGACCATCGTTGACAGTACCAATCCAGAGGTTATCTTCATGGTCGGTGCACAAATAGTAAACGAAGCTATTGCAGAGAATGTTGTTGTCTGTACCATAGAACAGATCGGATGACTCATCGTAGTAGAATACACCGTATGTAGAGGCGACCCATAGGCGGCCGTTGCGCTGTTTGGTAATGCTGAACAGTAAGTTCAGGTTGTGGCCATTGCTTATTGTGTATTGCTTGTAGCTCCGTGTAATCATGTTGTAGCGGAACAGACCGTTGCGGAATGTACCGATCCACATAGTCTTTGAATCACGGTCGTAATAAAGGCTGTGAATGTTGGTGCCTATCTGCGGGATGTCTTTGAACACACGGAACTTGTCGGTTGCTGAGTCATATATATTCAAACCCCCGTCTTCTGTTGCAATCCAGTATACGCCGGGTTCTGTCTCCACAATCTCGCGTGGCACCTTGCCATGGATGCTGTTTTCACCAATACCTGATCTGTAATGGGTGAACTTGTTATTGCTCAGAAGAATGTCTACTCCTCCGAAAAAAGAACCAACCCACATATTATTGTTACGGTCACAACAAATGCTATAGATCGCATTGTCGCTGATACCATTTGTTATTCCAGGAATAGAAACGAGCTGTTCGATACTGTCGTCAGGAGAGATAATAGTGACACCTCTCTCCGTTCCCAACCATATATTATGGTGTTGGTCTTCCGTGATTGAACGGACTATTCCGTTGGAGAGTTCCGATTCGCCGAAGATTCTGATATTTTGGTTTTCATCGATACGCATCACACCCTTACCATTTCTTCCAACCCATAAAGCACCGTTCTTATCGAAGAAGATAGGAACAATGCCATCGGCACCTGTAAGAAATTCTGAGAATAATGTGTTGTGTGGATAAGTAATCTTCGTAAGTGAAGAGTTGTAGCACACGATTGTGCTGTTTGTAGCAAGATAAACATTATCCTTCCTGTCAACGCTTATTGACTGAATGTAACCTTTGCCGACTGACGGAATAAGACTGAAAGTATCGGCCTTTTCATCGTA
>JAUNIK010000170.1:0-343 GCA_030523505.1 Prevotellaceae bacterium
CCTCGGTGGTTTTATAGCCAATGCCCGAACCGTTGCTATCCATTGTTATACGGAGCATTGTGGATGGTATTGTCAGGGAACCCTCTTTTACAACAAGGAACTCGTCGTTGTTATCCCACAATACACTCTGCCCATCCATGGTGGTTCTTGTGTCTGACTCGCCTGATGAGGCTGAAATCCTGATTGTCTTCATCGTAGGCTCAGTAAAGCCTTGTTCTGGTTCTTTGATTGTTGTATCTCCACCAGTGACAATCTCATCGCTGCAACTTGCTAAGCATAGCAAGGCTGCAAAAAGAAAATAGATTTTTTTCATTTTTGTATTTATCACTATCGTTTTTGTTAT
>JAUNIK010000170.1:353-6149 GCA_030523505.1 Prevotellaceae bacterium
TTATCCTATTATATATAATGTACGCCATGCGTGCGTAAAACTATGCAAAGATAAGAATAATTTCCGTATTGCGAAAATTTCGCAACGATTTTTTCGCAATGGCTTATTTTTCTTTTGTAAATTGTTGCATTTTGTGTAACTTTGTAAGTCCGTTGTCAAACGACGGTAACAAAACGGATCATAGGTCCGCGTGTTCGATAGATTGAAAAAAAACAGGAATAAACCCCGCAAGAGGCTTTGCTCTATTGAGCATTGCTGCTGTCATGCCTCATTGATAATCAAGCAAGCTTGTTATCCATGATGCCTGCCATCAGCGAACAATGTTCTTAAGCCTCTTGTGGCGATAAACCGGAAAAAACGCTACGCACAGAGAACCCACAGAGAGGGCTAACGCGGACGAGGGTATCCGGAAGGCGGTTTATCAGCGACGAAGGAGCTTGGTTTATCGCCTTGCGATTATGTCGAGTGGTGAGTAGCACCACGCTGATGTGAGAGGTTCAAAATATCTGGATGCTTGCATACAAGGATTTTGAAGCGCTCATAGCAGCAAGCCGACAGGCTCGACATAACCACAAGGGGTTGATTTAGGTTTTTGTTAATCCCATCGTAAGTAGAATAAATTCGAAAATAATTCAATATTTTAACGAGACATTAATGATTTTGAAGACTAAACATTCCTTTCTGTTGCTCTTGGCGATGATGCTTTTCATGGCACTGCCACAGGCAAAGGCGCAGTTCGTCAATCCAGTAATGGAACACGACGGTGCCGACCCTTCTGTCATCCTTGCAGAAGATGGTTTCTATTACATGTATTCATCTGAGGTTAGTGCCGGTGAGGGTATCCGCGTGTGGCGCTCTGATGATATGGTGAACTGGACGCTGATAACAAAAATCTTCAGCCAGCGACCAGAGAATGTCACTTACACCTTCCTCTGGGCTCCCGAGGTGGCTTACATCAACGGCAAGTACCTCATGTTCTATGCCAATGCTGCCTACGGCGAACAGGAGAAAACGCAGATTTGTGTTGCTGAAAGCGACAAACCTTATGGACCGTTTGTCAACAACAGAATCCTTATCCGTTCGTTCGACAGCAACTTCGGGGCTCTGAATGCCGATGTAAAGAACAATATCGACCCATCGCTTTTCCGCGATGACGATGGCAAGAACTACCTCATCTGGGGCTCGTTCAATGGTATCTACTACACCCAGCTCACCGACGATTGCACAGCCCTTGCTCCTGGTGCAACAATGAAATCGTTGAAGCACGGCACACTGGGACTCACTGGCGACTGGGGAAAGATTGAGGCACCACTGGTGGTGAAGCGCAATGGCTACTATTACCTCATTGCGTCGAAAGGTACCACCGTCAATGCCTCGTCAGCCTCAGGCATTACCTACCGCCTCCTCATGGCTCGCAGCACCTCTCTGGATGGTACATTCAAAAACATCGGTGGTACAGATGTCTTCTCGGGTATAGGCTCTGACAGCGACAAGATGTCAACACTCCTCAAGGGCAATGACTATGTGCTCGGTCCTGGTCACTGCTCGCAGATTGTCAAGGACGCAAAAGGTCAGGAGTGGCTCTTCTATCATGGTTTCTCAAAGAAAGCCGATGGCTCGTGGGACTATCCGGGATTGCGCAAGCTCTTTATCAGCAAGGTAGAGTGGGACCGTTGGAACGAGGGCTGGCCGGGCATTCTCCCTCCGTCAGCCGAACCAATAGAGATGCCAACCGTCGATACTCAGGCTTATTGTGGCGACATGGTGAAGTTCATCTATAATGCCGACGACCTCAAGGCGTTCTCTGCCTTTGTGAACGCTGGCAATCCATACGCTTCGGCAATCATCATGAATGATATTGACATGTCGGGTGTCAACGACTATACGCCTATCGGCACAGCCTCTGTTCGTTACCAGGGACTCATCGAGGGTAACTATCATCGCATCCTCAACCTCAAGATAAACCGCCCGGGTGTTGAGCGTCAGGGCCTTGTCGGCACAGCCAACACCGGTACACAGATAAAGAACCTCGTCATCGACGTCTCGTGCGAGATTATCGGCGGTAACTTCACCGGTGCTTTCATCGGACGTATTGATGGCGCAGGTCTCATACAGATTATCAACTGCGGCAATGAAGCCTATGTCAAGGGAGGCACCAACACCTCTGGTTTCGTAGGCTGCGACACAGGTGTCTCTCTCTATTTCGACAACTGCTACAACACTGGTTATATCGACGGAGGCAATGAGAGTGCAGCCTTCTCGGGATGGGGTATCGACCGTCTGCGAAACTGCTGGAACACTGGTCGTACGATGGGGTGTCAGGGAGCAGGCGATGGCAAGTGGTTCTCGCTCGCACGCGATTATAATGAAAATAAAAATGTAAACTCTTATGATGTGAACTCGGCAAATGCTCCAGTGGCTTACGATGCCCTCGACGGTTATTCCGAAGAGTGGCTTGCCGATGGTCATCTCGCATATTTCATCAACCAGAAAGCAGGTTATGACGCATGGTTGCAGAATGTCGATGCCGACCTCGATCCTATTGACGCCCATCCGGTATTCCTTCCATCGCATCTGCCGGTATTGACCGATGGTACTCGTTATTACAACAATAAAGCCACCTCTACCTATACCCGCAACACCACTGACGGCCGTTTCGGTACATTGTGTCTTGGCTATCCTACAGCCAGCACCTCTGGGGCAGTGTTCTACGAAGTGGCAGGTGTGAGAAAGAATGGCTCTGAGGTGACGTCCCTTGTCGTTGAAGAGATTGCCGACCAGCAGCATCTCGAAGCAGGAAAGTCATATATTTTCAAAGCTACTGGTTCGCAGCTCGTCTGCACATACTACAATGCCGGTCGTCCGTCGTCGGCAGTAAGCACACTCGGTCTTGTGGGTAACCTCATCAAGGATGGAGTGAACGTAGCCGAAGGCAACTATCTGCTTGTCAACAACCAACTCCGCAAGGTCACCGACAGCGACAATGCCACAATCAACCTCAACCGCGCATACATCACCGGCCTCGCCCAGCTCCCTGAATACCAGGAGTCAGCAGGCGCGAAATCCGTAGCCTTCGGCCTTGATGGAAGCATTGTTGATGGCATCAGCAACTCCTACGAAAACCAGTCATCGTCATCGTTGTATAACCTCGCCGGCCAGCGAGTAGGCGAGGAGTATCGAGGGGTTGTCATCCAGCACGGCAGAAAGGTTCTGGTGAAGTAGAACAGAAATTACGGTGTGGCTTTTGTAATTGTTTAAACATTAATTACCATTAATTGAACATTAATTTTTCATTAATTATATTTTATGTTATGCTGAAATGTAAGCAATATGCGGATATCGTATACAAGATTATTGGGGCGGCTATGGAGGTGCATGGAGAGTTAAGTTATGGTTTGTTGGAACCAGTATATCAAGAGGCTCTGCATCTGGAGTTGCTGGACAGGAGAATCGATAATGAACGCGAGAAAGAGATTCGAATTTATTATAAAAACCACCTTCTTGATAAGTCTTATAAGATGGATATAGTTGTTGGTGATGTCATTGTTGAATTGAAGTCCGTACGTCAAATAGTTCCGGCTCATAGAGCACAATTATGCAATTATCTGCGACTTACAAAGAAACCATTGGGACTCCTTATAAATTTCGGTGAAGAAAGTCTCATTGGTGAGCGTTGGGCTTATGAGGAGGAAACCAATGATTGTTATCTCGTAGATCGTAACATGAATGAAGTCTTTGATGCTGACTATAATAAATTATTATACCAAGGTGTCATTGATAGCGAAGATGATGATTTGGCCGCTCTGTCAGAGACTGTCGCGAAAAGATAAATTAATGAATAATTAATGTTTAATTAGTGGGACTCCGGCTTGCCCGCCTTGAGCACCTACGGAGCGGAAAGAATTAATGTTATAAAAGATAAGCAACATTAATGTCAGAATACAAAATGAAGAAACAATATATAACACCCCAAACATCCATTTGTGTCAGTGACATTCCGTTTGTCATGACATCCCTTGTGACAGGCTCAGACCAGAAGCCGGGTGAGACCATCACCGGCGATGCAAAAGGCTTCGACCTCTGGGAGACTGAGAGCGATCTTTAATTGCCGCTTCTATTGTAGGTTGCATTCCTTCTTTTGGTGGGCAATCAATGACCTGCTGCAATCTTCTCTGCAAGAGCGTTCAACAGAAGACATTGTTCTCTTGTTATTGTGCGCTTTTCTGTATGGTAGTTCCATGGGCTGATCTGCAGTAGGATTCCTTCTGCACATGCATAAAAGGCTTCGCCTGACGGTTTGTATAACTCTGGAAAGCCGTTCTCCCTTAAGAGGATAATCTTATATCCACGGTTCATAGCCTCCCTTAGAACCCCCTTCTCCTTTGGGGCAATGGCAGCACTGACAAGGACTCCTCCCCGTTCTCCACATGCGAGCCATTCCTCCCTGAGCCGGGCGTTCTCCTCGTCAGTATAACGCCTGTGAACGATTACTGCCCTCTTGTCGGGATTGGTGAGCAATTCGCTGTTGCCGACTAACTGGCAATTTCTGCCAGCTATCAGTAGGCTTTGAATTCTGAAACGCTCGGGGTTTAGGCGTTTCATTGCAAGTCGTTGAGGATTGTCGGCAATATAGGCGAACATCCTCTCCAGCTGTCCCTTTCCAGTGAGTACTGAGTCCTGGTAGCCACTCGCAAAAACGCTCCGTAGTTTCTTCCCTTCAGTTTGATTCGCCGCCGTGCCGCCAGCGGTCCCGTTGGCGGCTCTTTTAGGTGTTCCGTGCGCTGTTCTGTTCGCCGAATTATAATTTGGCGCACTTAACTCTGTCGCACCTGCCGCCGGCGCGCTTGCCTCCAGATTCCTAAGGGCGTGAGTGCATCCTATCTTGAACCCTTTCACTATATGCCCAAGATGGGCCTCCTGCTCCTTTGTGATGAACAGCAGTCCATGGAGATGGTCGGGCATTAGCTGCAGAGCTAAGGGCTTGACGCCTGGATAGTAGTCGGCTATCGAGTTCCAACAGCGCTCTACGAGCCTCCCTAATGTTGAAGGCTCTATGTAAGCCTTCTCGGGCTGTCCTGAAGGCCACCGCAGGGTGCCGAGGCTCCGTTCGCGACCTTCAGTGACGAGGGTAAGCATGTAGATGGATCTACCTCGGTAGTCGTGATCCTCCATTCTGCGCAGCATAGAAGCCTCTTTCTCGTGCCTCCATCCAACGCCTTCCATATATACAGACCGTTTCTTCTCTTGCATGGACTTGCTAATGTTTTATTTTGCAAATATAACATATTTCTGCTGAATTCCGGTAGGCTGTGGGCGGAAATATATAAAAATCATTGCTTTTTAAGAAGCAAATCTTTCATGAATCTGAACAGTAATATCCTTGGCTTAAGACGCGAGTAACTATGTATTTGTTGCGAAATATATTTACATATGCAAAACCGCTGGGATAACAAACTGTAAGCACTGTTCCGGCATCATTGGAAGGGCGTTCTGGCACAGTCCGCACGGCGGGCGGACATCATGAAACCGCCGTTTTTGCCTAAAATGGCTGAATTGTTGCTTTGTGCCGAAAATCGTAACCTGTGCTTGGCTATTTGTTGTGTTTTCGTGCAAAAAGTATGGCGTTTGTGATTAATTGAAAATAGGAGGTTTTTATAATACTGCGAAATTACTTTACAAACCATATCTGATACCAATAATGTCCAGTTAAAATTTTCTTTGCCTGCGGCGCAACATTAATTATCACGAATTACCCATTAATTACGGCTCACTAGTAAAACCCTGTGTTTAACCGAA
>JAUNIK010000171.1:0-1817 GCA_030523505.1 Prevotellaceae bacterium
CGCTGGCGGATAGCCTCCAGTGAATCGTAGATGTTGTCTGATTCTGCCATTGTTGTCTTGGGTTAAAGTTAAGGTGGGGTCTATAAATTCCCACGATTTATTGTTTACATTGATGGGTAGTTGAATCTTAAAAAGCCAATTTATAGAACCCACCTTAATTTATTCCATCAGCATGCTTGCGAGGAAACGCACCAGTGGACGCTCAATCCATTTCTTACGGAATATGATGAACGCTACGAATACCGCCATATATATTCCTCCGACAACGAGGAATCCACATGCATTGCTGCCGATTAAGTTGCCGAGGAAGAAAGCCAGGGCGAATGAGAGATAGATGAGAGCCATGAGGAGTAACGCTGTCAAGACGAATGTCATCGCCAGGACTGTGAGCAGTCTCACGGTCTTCTCAACTATGCTGAGTCGGTAGTACTCGCTTTTGAGCGAGACGAATTTCTTCGCCTGTTCTACCAGTTGAGCAATGGTTTCAATATTGTTGTCGTTGCTGAACATATTCTTTCTGCACAACCATTGTTCCCGTAACAAACGCTACGGGGACACGGTCGTATTTTTTAATTGGTGGTTGTTATTCTGCCTCTTCGGTAACTACCTGGATATCCTCTACGAGATCCTCAACATCCTTCTTCGAGAGTTTGATGTTGTGCTTCTTGCAGAAATCATCAACAGTGTCAACGAGTTTCTTCTGTGTATCAGAACCCTTCTCAGGAGCGATGAGAATACCGAGTGCAGCACCAGCGATTGCGCCTCCGAGGAATGCGCCGATATAACCGATTGTCTTCATAATTGAATGTCTTTATTAAAAATTTAAAATGTTAGCATAACTCTATTTGCGTTGCAAAAGTAAGAAAAAGTTTCTTATTTGCAATACTTATGTCGCAAAAAAAACTAAAAAACTGCAAAATAACCTATTATTTTTAATCTTTTTCGCATAGTTCTGCGTTTTTTTCGTAGAAAAGTTGTATCTTCGCATTCGTAAAAGTATGTCCCGATGGGATTGCTCAGTGTTTAATTTGAAATTATAAACTAACTGAAATAATTAAATTATGAAAAAAAGTATCGTTATCTGCGCAGGTTTGTGCGTAGCATTAGCATTCACAAGTTGTAAATCAAACGAGAGCATGTACAAGAAGGCCTATGAGAAAGCAAAGGCTAACGAGGCTGCTGTTGTTGTAGAGGAATCACCTGTTGTTGAGACTCCAGTTGTTACTCCAATGGTTGAGACACCTGTAACAAAGACTACTGTCGTTGCAAATACCGACAATGTAAGCGTTCGTACAGAGGATCTCTCTGTAATCTCTGGTGCTGCTTTGAAGAACTACTCAGTAGTTGTTGGTTCTTTCGGTCTCAAGGCTAACGCTGAAGGTCTTGCAAGCAAACTTGCTAATGCAGGCTACAATGCACGCATCGCTTATAACTCAGCTCGCAATATGTATCGCGTTGTTGCTTCAAGCTATGATTCAAAGGCTGACGCTGTGAACTCACGCGACCAGCTCCGCAGCCAGTATCCAGATGCTTGGCTTCTTTTCCAGAAGTAATCAGTAACTGGTGGCACGCGTTTTATCAATAGATTACGGCAAGAAACGCACTGGTATAGCAGTCACCGACCCGCTACAGATTATCGCCAGCGGGTTGGTGACTGTTGCTACGTCTACGCTCTATGACTTCCTCGTGGATTATATCAGCAAGGAGCCCGTGGAGCGTATCGTCATCGGAAAACCGATGCAGCCGAACGGACAACCAAGTGAGAATCTTGTTCGTGTAGAACAGTTCTTCAATCGTTGGAAGAATCATCAAACCAT
>JAUNIK010000171.1:1827-6138 GCA_030523505.1 Prevotellaceae bacterium
ATTCCTATCGAGTATTACGATGAGCGATACACCTCAGTGCTGGCTCACCGCACTATGATTGATGCCGGACTGCACAAGAAAGCCCGACAGAACAAGGAGTTGGTTGACCAGATTTCTGCAACGATAATTCTGCAGGACTGGATGAAAAGTAAGCAATTATAATGATTTTACCTATTTATATTCTTGGTATGCCTGTGCTCCGCAAGGTTGCGCAGGACATCCCTACAGACTATCCAGAATTGGATACACTGCTCGCCGATATGTACGAGACCCTTGACAAGAGCGAAGGTATCGGTTTGGCAGCACCACAGATCGGCAAGGACATCCGCGTTGTTGTCATCGATCTTGATGTGCTCTCTGAGGACCTCCCTGAGTACAAGGGATTCCGTCATGCTTTCATCAATGCCCATATCGTGGAATACGATGACAGCGAGAAGGACACAATGGAAGAAGGATGCCTCTCGCTCCCAGGACTCCATGAGAGCGTGACACGCCCAAAGCGCATCCATGTACAGTATCTCGACGAGAACCTCCAGCCTCATGATGAGTGGGTGGAAGGCTACCTCGCCCGTGTCATGCAGCATGAGTTCGATCACCTTGAAGGTGTAGTCTTCGCCGATCGCCTCTCCGCCCTCCGTAAGCAACTCGTGAAGGCAAAGCTCAAGGCAATCATGCAAGGACGCTTCCGTTGCAGTTACAAATTCAAGATGCGCCGCCCTTAAGGTGAAACGACTGCTCATAGTCTTCTTCTCGGTGATGATGAGTCTCGGCTCCTATGCCCAGTTCAAAATCGACCGAATGCTTACTAGTGGAGAGATTGCTCTTCACTACGAAGACTATGTCCTTTCGATACAGTATTTTAACCAGATTATCGCACTCCGTCCACACCTCTACAAGCCATGGCAACTCCGTGGAGCAGCGAAGTTCTATCTCGAGGATTTCGCCGGAGCCGAGGAGGATGCTACTGAAGCAATCCGCCTCAATCCGTATGTCGATGTGATATTCGACCTCCGTGCCATCTCCCGTATCCGTCAGCAGAACTACGAGGGAGCTGTCGCCGATTACACTGAGGCTATCAAACTCAACCCGATGCAGCGTAACTACTGGTTCAACCGAGCCATCTGCGAGATGAACCTCAAGAACTATGATGCTGCACTGTTGCAGGCTGACACGATAACCCAACGCTGGTCGCAGTTTGCCAACGCCTACTCGCTGAAGGCAGAGATTTATCTTGAGAAGAAAGACACCGTTGAGGCCGCACAATGGCTCGACAAAGCACTGGAGAAGGACCCGTATGACGGTAACACCTGGATGACACGTGCTTCGATAAACCTCTCCCGTCAGGAATGGCGTGAGGCCGACACCTGTCTGTCGAAGGCTATCCACCTCAAGCCGAAGCATGTTCCAAGTTATATCAACCGTGCCCTTGCCCGATTGAACTATAACAACCTCCGTGGTGCGATGGAAGACTATGACACAGCTCTCGACCTCGATCCTAACAATTTCCTTGCCCACTATAACCGTGGTCTGATGCGAATGCAACTCGGTGCCGACAACGATGCCATTGATGATTTCGACTATGTAATCGAGATGGAACCAGAGAATGTGATGGCGATCTTCAACCGAGGCATCCTTCGCCAGAAGACCGGTAACTACCGTGGTGCTATCCGTGACTATTCGAAGGTAATCGACCAGTTCCCTAATTTCTGGACCGGTCTTGAATACCGTGCGCAGTGCTATCGAGCCCTTGGCATGACGAACAATGCAGAGAAGGACGAGTTCCGTATTCTCAAGGCGCAGATGGACAAGCATATCGGAATCCAGCCACGTTGGTCGGCCGACAAGGTCAAGGAAGTTCGTAAGCGTGGCGAGATTGATCCAAACAAACATGCGAGTGTCGTTGTGGAAGACCAGCAGGAGAGCAACTCCTACCAGAGTGATTTCCGTGGTCATGTGCAGAACCGCAGTGTAGGTTTCGACTATCGTCCTGCATTCATGCTCTCGCTCTCGCCATATAACAACGGAGTGAAGGCATATCAGGCCTTCGACCGAGATGTGGAGAAGTTCAATGCCCGCAAGGGACTCCGCCATAACCTCTTTGTAGCCTGCGGCAATCACGGTCAGACATCGTCCACCACCGACGAGGCGTTCGCCCTCATCGACTCACTAGAGATAGACCTTTCCAATGCCCGTGGAGCCAATCAGGAGAAAGTACTCTTCATGCAGCGAGCTGTGGCATATACAGTGGTGCAGAACTATCCAGATGCTATTGCCGACCTCGATCAGGTCATCGCTGCCGACAGCAGTATGGTCATTGCCTACTGGCAACGAGCAGTATGTCAGGCTCTGATGAGCGGATTCAATATCTCGCAGGGTGTAGAGGCGAAACTCAAGACCGCCAGTGCTTTGAGCGACTTCAACCACGCCTTGATGCTCGCGCCTAATAACGCGTACATATATTATGATCGCGCGAACCTCGAAGCGGCAGGCGGTGATATCCCTCAAGCCATCGAAGACTACTCACACGCCATCCGTCTTGAGGAGCATCTTGCCGAGGCTTACTACAACAGAGGCATTCTCTATTATAACCAAGGCGACAGGGCTTCGGCTGTGCGCGACTTATCGAAGGCCGGTGAACTCGGTCTCTACGATGCTTATTCAATAATGAAACGAATGAAATAAAAAACTATGGAAAATATCGCAATTGAATACGACTATATGATTCTCAAGAAGGGAGAACCATGCGACGATTGTTATGCAATCATCAACCTCACAGAAGACCAGGTAGAGGAAATTGTCAACTCACTCATCGAGCAGAATTCCGATGGTGAACTGACGGATATGCCTGAGAAATATATCGCTATGTTCGTTGACTGCGCCCTTGATGATGCAGCACAGATATATCCAAACTTCAGCGATGAAAAAGCCGGATTCTCTATCATCCTCCAGCGTTTCCTCCCAGATGACCTCCTTGACTATTTGCCAGAGGAAGTCATCGAAAATTTCAATCCGGAAATGTTTGAGGAAGTAGAATCCGAGGAAGGCGACCTTTAATCAGGTTGAGTGGACTTATTTATTCCACTCCCTGATTCTTCTCAGTGCTTCCTTGATATTGTTTCTGTCACCGAAGGCGGTGAGGCGGAAATAGCCCTCGCCCGAAGGACCGAAGCCAACTCCCGGTGTGCATACCACACCAGCTCCGTAGAGAAGACGCTCGAAGAACTTCCATGACTCTTCGCCGTTAGGAGTCTTCACCCACAGATATGGAGCGTTGACACCTCCGTAAACCTTGAAGCCCATACGAGTCAGTTCCACGTTCATCATCTTCGCATTACCCATATAGTAATCGATAACCTCTATAACCTGTGCTTTGCCCTCAGGAGTGTATATAGCCTCGGCAGCACGCTGTGAGATGTAACTTGTGCCGTTGAACTTTGTCGATTGGCGACGCTCCCAGATACGGTTCAGGGAGATACGCTCACCGCTCATCGTTGAGGCTGTCAGTTCCTTTGGAATAACGGTATAGCCGCAACGAACTCCGGTGAATCCAGCAGTCTTTGAGTACGAACGGAACTCAATGGCGCATTTCTTTGCTCCACGGATTTCGTAGATAGAGTGGGGAACATCCTCTTCAGTGATATACGCTTCGTAAGCCGCGTCGTAGAAGATGATGGTATCGTTTTTCAGGGCGTATTTCACCCATTTTGTCAGTTCTGCCTTTGTCAGCGTAGTACCCGTAGGATTGTTTGGATAGCACAGATAAATAAGATCCACACGGTGGTCGGGAATCTGTGGCACAAAACCATTCTCTTCGTTGCATGGCATATAGTTGATGGCACTCCATTTTCCGTCTTCCAGCACACCGGCGCGGCCCCACATCACATTTGAATCGATATATACCGGGTAGATAGGGTCAGTCATGCCCACACTGTTATCCCAGCGTACAATGTCGCTGATATTCGCTGTATCGCTCTTGGCACCATCGTTCACGAACACCTCGCTGGCATCCAGACGGACACCGCGTGGAGCATAGTCGTTCTTGATGATAGCCTCGCGCAACCACTGATAGCCGTGCTCTGGTCCGTAGCCATGGAAGCGCTGTTGGGTTGCCATGTCCTCAACCGCTTTGTGCATCGCCTCGATAACCGCTGGTACCAGAGGCTGTGTCACATCACCGATACCCAGGCTTATCACCTCGGTCTTTGGGTGCATCACTTTATATGCGTTGACCTTCTTTGCGATGTCAGCAAACAAATAGTTGTTGGATAACTTCAGATAGTGTTCGTTTATCAGAGCCATGAGTTGAAAGTG
>JAUNIK010000172.1 GCA_030523505.1 Prevotellaceae bacterium
TCTGCCATGAGTTTACGATGTTTTGCCATAGCAGACAAACACCGGGGCCTATGGCTGCCGTCGGCGATAGGAAGGTCATTGCAATCCATATAGAGAGAACGGTGTTTTTCTGTGCTAATCCCTGTCCTGCGGCAATTCTGTCGTTGTAGCGGCTTCCCACCTGTTTTCCTATATAGAACTGCAATGCCACGATGATGCCGATTACCACAACGATGCTCCATAGGATGGTCATGGAACCCTCGGAATTCACTATGCATCGAATGATCTGTGCTGTGTTCACCATTGTGCACACTGCCCAGAGATAGAACGACTTGTCCTTTGCTTCGCGACAAACCCACTGGTGTAGTTTTGGTATGTACCAACGCAGCACCAATGCGAGCAATAATGGGAAAATGATTGTTGGGAACACCCGCGACAGGATTTTCAGTGACAGTTCAATGAAAGTTATTCCTATTCCCGGTTCCACCAAAGGATAGACCGTAGGAACGACCAAGGCGGTGAAAAGCGAAGATATGACGGTGTATGTTGTGGCAGAGGCTGGATTGCCACCGATTTTCTGTGTTACCACAGCACCTACGGCTGCCATAGGAGCAACAAATACTGCGAGCATCGATTCCGCGAGAATAAGCCACTGACTGTCGCGATGAGCCATGCACCACCATGTGGCAATCAGTGTCTCTACGAGTTGGATAAGAATGAGAATAAGATGCCAACGCCGTGGTCTTAGTTCCTTTGGGTCGATCTTGCAATAAGCAAGAAAGAGCATTAGGAAAATGAGTATTGGCAGCAGATAGGGTATGGAACTCACTATTGCCGGTTTCACGGGCTGTGTCCATTCACAGTAAGTGAACAGCACATAGCATACGCTACCCATCACCATTGAGATGGGTAGCGTCCAGTCCTTCAGAATTTGTGAGAACCTATCTAACATTAATAAATAACAGCCGTGATTAGAAGTGCAACAATTGTGGAAACAGTGACACAGACGAGTCCCGGCATCATGAACGAGTGGTTGAGCAAGTACTTACCGATGACGGTTGTGCCAGAACGGTCAAAGTTCACTGTAGCAATATCCGATGGATAGTTTGGAATGAAGAAATAGCCATATACACTTGGCAGTACGCCGAGGAGTACCACGCCCGAGATGCCGAGAGAGTAGGCAAGAGGTAACATTGCCACAACCACTGCACCCTGGGAGTTGATCAATACCGATACAGCGAAGAATGCGAAAGCGATGGCCCAAGGGTATGCCTTCACGATGTCGGCAAGTCCGCTCTGCATCACATCCATATAGTTGGCAAAATATGTGTCGGCAAGCCAAGCGATACCGTAGATAGCCACAACAGCCACCATACCAGACTGCCATACAGCACCAGCAACAGCCTTCTTTGGAGACGCGTTGCAGAAGATGATCATAAGGGCGGCAGCCGATATCATGATAATCTGAATTACGATATTCATTTTCAGAGTGGTGGTTTTTGTCACAGTCTCACCATCAACGATGCTTGTTGTCTCGTATGTAGGGAGCAGATTCTGGAATGTAGCGAAGATGACGATTATCACCAGTGCTGTGAGGAATACATATACAGCACGCTTTGCCGAAGCAGGAATGGTCTTGTCGAGCGATGTCGAGTTGGAACCATACATATACTGATATGTCTCAGGATCCTGCAGACGAGCCTGGAACTTTGGATCCTTGTCGAGGTCGAGACCGCGATTATAAGAACATGCTGCAGCAGCCATGAGACCGCAGAGGCACGATGGGATGGTAACCATGATGACCTGTGGAATGGTGATGTCGAAGCCGTTGGCAGCCGAGATTGTTGTGAAAGCCACAACAGCAGCGGCGATGGGTGAGCAGGTGATACCCACCTGCGAAGCGATACTTGCCACACCACATGGACGCTCAGGGCGGATGCCCTTCTTCAATGCGATGTCGCAGATGATTGGCATGAGTGTGTAAACAACATGACCGGTACCCACAAGCACGGTGAGGAAGAATGTGCACAGAGGAGCATAGAAGGTGATGTGGTCAGGGTGCTTGCGCAATAAGCGTTCAGCAATCTGAATCAACCAGTCCATACCGCCTGATGCGTGTAGCATACCTGCACATGTCACGGCTGCAATAATAATGTAGATAACATCGGTAGGAGGTGTGCCTGGTTTCATTCCGAAACAGAGAACGAGGATGGCAAGACCGATACCAGAGATGGCACCTAACGCAAGGCTGCCATAGCGTGAGCCCACATACAGGGCAAGAAGAACTATTATAAGTTCCAGAATCATCATGAATGACATAATGTTGTTTTTAGTTATTATTCCGTAAATGCTAAATTCTGCCGGCAAAGGTACGGCTTTTTACATTATTCATCCATTCATTATCTTCAATATGCTATTCAAAATCTTCAACCCTGAAGAAAATGAATATATAAACGAAGCCATACTCCCCCTTTGGGGGCTGGGGGGCTTTATATAGCACTCGGTACGATGCCGAATTGCTTTTTGAAACTTCTTGCGAAATTGGTAGGCGATGATGCTCCAACCTTGTAGCAAACCTCAGACACTGTGTAGTTGTGAGTCTTGAGCAGTTCCATGGCAATGTTCATTCTGTATGTATTGAGGAACACCTGTGGCGACTGACCGGTCAGGTCTTTCACTCGGGCATAGAGCGAACTATAACTCATATTCATCTCGCTTGCCAGTAGATTCACATTGATATTATCGTCTTCAAGATGGGCAGACAGCAGTCGGTGCAGACTGTTCAGGAAATCCTTGTCACGCTCGCTCATCAGAGGTTCGTTGTCGGCAGTGCCCGACACTTGCTCTGTTGGCTCCGCCTCCTCAACATGAGTCATACTGCGGATTATACGCTGGATCCTCTGGCGGTTTTCGAGCACACTTGCCACAACCGATTTCAGATAATAAGGGTCGAAAGGCTTTCCGATGTAGGCATCAGCACCGCAGTCAATGCCATGTCGGCGATTCTCCATGTCGCTCTTGGCAGTTAGGAGCACCACTGGCAGATAGCCGTAGTCAGGGCTGTCCTTGATATTGCGGCATAATTCAAATCCGTCCATACGATGCATCACAACATCACTCAG
This sequence comes from Prevotellaceae bacterium, assembly GCA_030523505.1. GTDB lineage: Bacteria > Bacteroidota > Bacteroidia > Bacteroidales > Bacteroidaceae > Prevotella. The sequence goes on from JAUNIK010000172.1 coordinate 3,102, forward strand.
CACCAGGTCGGGGATGTTCAGTTTCAGTTTCTCCACAGCCTCCTCACCATCGTTGGCTATCAGTATGTTATAGTCTTCCTTGAGAAGCATGTTTATATAGCCGCGCATCTCGTAGTCATCCTCGACAAGGAGTATCGTTGAGAGATTGTCATCAACGAGGGCGTTGGCAATTTCCTTATGTTCAGGGGCATTTTCCATGACATCGTCGGCGGCAGTTTCAACAACATTCTCGCTTATCGGTTCCTTATATGGAATGGTGAGTTTGAATCGCGAACCTTTAGGAATGTTCGGTTCGTAGGTCAGGTGTCCGTGATGCAGAAAGGCAAGACACTGGGCGTAGTGCAGACCGACTCCAAATCCCTTGCTCGAAGGGTTGAGCGCCGACATATCCAGACGGTTGAACCTGCGGAACATCTCACGTTGTCGGCTGTCGGTGATTCCGATGCCAGTGTCCTTCACCACTATTGATGCATTACCATTGTCGAGAGTCACCCTTACCACTATGTCACCTCCTTCGGGAGTGTATTTTATGGCGTTTGTCATGAGGTTGCTCACTATATTCTCAACCTTCTCCATGTCGAAATAGCCCTGCTCATCGTTGGTCTTTGAATCGAAGGTGAGGTGCAGCCCCTTCTCATGAACATAGAAACGGAAATTGTTGGCAATGTTCTCAACGAATGCACCGATATTACCGAAGGTCTCCTTCAGCACTTTGTCGTCCTTGGCGTGGTTGCTGTTGTTGAGAATCTGTTCAGCCAGATGATTCAAGCGGGTCACATTGCGTTGCATTATAGCCAGCAGGTCGCGATCGTGTTCGTTGAGGTCGTTGTTGTCGATGAGTTCCTTCAGCGGAGCGCTGATGAGAGTCAGCGGTGTGCGGATTTCATGCGATATGTTTGCCACAAAATGCAGATGCTGCTCATGCATCTCCTGCTGGTTCTCCACCTCCTTCATCCTGTTTCTCTTTACTTTCACAATCTGGTATGCCTGAAAACCATAGGAAATGGCGATAGGTATGAGGAATATGTAGAACACCAATGCCGTTGGCGAGGTCAAAGGGTTTTCAGTCTGAGGCTCTTGCGTTCCCAGACTCTTACGCTCTGCTCCAATATTGTTTTCCTGTATGATAGGCTTTTTACGCTCAGCGCCGATGGGTGATTGGGCATGCGAAAAGTTGCCGCATGTAACAATGAGCAATACTGTTATTAAAAGGTAATGTTTCATAATCATGCGACAAAGATATACATTTTGTGTGTTCCAACCAAACTTATTGCTTTGAAATCTGCCTTTTTCTCATAATTAATTTGTAATTTTGTCATCAAAATCAATGAATATGAAGAAAAATATTGCGATAATTATCAGCATCGTTATGCTGGTGTGTGTGGGTTGCTCTTCGTCGAAATGGACCGAGAGCGACCGTTGGTTTGAGTCGGGCAAGGCTGTGAACGACAGTCTGGTGGATGTGTTCTACATCGTTTCCACAGAGATTCTCGATGAGAAAGACGGACAGGGTAGGGACTCGTATATCGGAAAACTCACCGAAGAGGAGCGTAAGGCTATCGATGCCGAACTGAACTATGCCAAGCGTATGTTTGGCGACTCGGTGAACTTCTTCGCGCCTTACTATGAACAGTTCACCATGAGTTCGATAAACCTCGCTCCAGAGAAATTCAAGGAAGTGCGTCATCATGCTATGGAGGATGTGAAAGAGGCATTCCAATACTATCTGCACCACCTGAACAACGGTCGCCCATATATCCTCGCTGGTTTCAGCCAGGGTGGTATGCATCTCATCGATATCCTGCGCGACATCGATCCAAAGGACTACGAGCGTATGGTGGCAGCATATAGCATCGGCTATCGCCTCTCAGCCGATGATCTGAGTCATCCTTGCGTGAAGGCTGCCGAGGGCGCCGACGACCGTGGTGTAGTGGTGTCGTTCAACTCTGTTGTCAGTGTCGATGACATCTGGCCTGTGGTGAGCGAGGGCGCTGCAACATGTATCAACCCAGTGAACTATCGCACTGATGCCACACCAGCATCATTCACCTTCAATGGCGATACCCTCACCGTGAGTGTGGACACAACAAACAATGTGCTTATTGTGAGCAGTCCAAAGATAGAGAGTTATCGTTTCCCTGTGCTGGAGCGTTTCTGCAAGCCGGGCAACCTGCATCATTTCGACCTGCTGTTCTATGAAGAAGCCATAAGGAGAAATGTGATGCAACGAAGCAAATAGAGCCCCCTCCCCATCCCTCACCGAGGGGAACGCTTGTGAAGTTTTTCGACTTGTACGGTTGAAGTTTGAAAAAAACAATAAAAACCCCTTGTGCTTATGTCGAGCCAGTCGGCTTGCTGCTATGAGCGCTTCAAAATTCTTGTATGCAAGCATCCAGATATTTTGAACCACTAACATCAGCGTGGTGCTACTCACCACTCGACATAACCACAAGGCGATAAACCAGAAATAAACAACCATCCGGATGTAGATTGCACGGAAAGATTTTGAGTAGATTTTAAGTAAAGATTTTCTTCTGCCCCTATGGAGCGAAGCGGCAAAGCCGAGCGGAGCGTCAGCGACCCTCAAAGGAATATCGTCAATTATTATCAGTCAGATTTTTAGTAAAGATTTTAATTCTTCCCCGATTTGCTGGAGCAAAAGAAATCTTGGCCCTCTTACGAGGGGAAATTTGGGCCCACTAAGTGGGGAAATCTTTATTTAGGAAATTATTTCCAAGCGGAGCGCCATAAGATTTCTTCTGCCCTACGAGCGAAGCGGCGAAGCCGAGCGCCGGCAAAGCCGCATAGATTTCTTTGCGATAGCAAATAAGAATAATAAAAAAATCCCTCCTGAAAATCTAACTAAAAATATTGGGACGAGTTATTTGCTTGATGGTCGTCGCGAAGCTCCTCATAATAGAAACTGAAAATTAAACTGAAAATCTTTTCTGAAAATTACTTCTCCGTGCGTCGCTTTGTTTATCGCGAGTGAAACGAGCTTGTTTATCGCCGC
>JAUNIK010000173.1 GCA_030523505.1 Prevotellaceae bacterium
GGTGATGAGTCGCTTGCCATAGGCATAGAGAATAACCGACAACTTGTCCTCGTGCTGATGACCAGGCGAATATGGTCCTACCTCGAAGTGAGAATACAAATCGTTCTCGCCCCAGCCTGAGCGCATCATATACCAACCAGCCCAAGGCATCCATGTTGATGTGTACGACGGCATTGTACCTTCCTTGCCGTTGGTGGCGATATACTGGAAGTCGGTACGCTCAGGGAACAGTCCAAAGCCTTGTGCCAATGATGGACGGGCATCGTTCCAGCCAGAGTCGTTCACTGCCGGCACCTCACCTGTAGGCGCAACAATCTTCACATAGTAGTTGTACATATTCTCCAGTTTCTGACTGAAATTCTTTGGCAGTCCTTCATATCCCGTGGCTTTGGCTATAGAGTAAAGACCAAGGAAATTGTTCAGTGTAGCACCGTGATAGCCCGGTGTCAGTTCCACTTGTGCTCCATCGGGATAGACCTGATTCTCGGTTTCTTGATAGATCTTTGTGCCGGCATACTCAGCCCAGTGAGCCGACTCCTTGAACTCAGGGAATATCAGTGCGATATGGATGAGTCCGTTCATCTCCATCGAGAGCCAGTTGTTCTTGCGGTGATGCTTTCTCAAATGGATAGCATGCTCATAGAAGGATTTCATCATCAGGAAGACACTCTCATCGTCGAACGAAGGCGACTGGAGGAAGTTGAGATAAGCCATTGGCCATGCTCCGAGGGTGCGGATACCTGTCTCGATAGTGCGCCAACGGGAGTAGTCGATCTTTGCATCATAGTCAGGCAATGGTGACTGATCAATCCAACTGTTCAACTGATTGACGAAAGCACGTGCATACTTTTCATCGCCTGTGGCTTTGTAGGCTCTGCCCAATCCAATCCAGTACTGATGGCGTCCCAGTTGCCAAGGCCATTCCTCGTATTCCAGAGGAGTGTTGTTGCGTGTCCAGATGACGGTATCTCCAAACTGCTCGCCCATCAGAAGGTTGTTGGTGGTGTTTGTCACCTCTTCGATGTCATATCCGCCATTGTCCTTGCTGTTGTCGGCGTTGTTCCAGTCGAAGTGGTACTCACGGTGACGCAGGTAAGCCACAAAGTCGGTCTTCGCCTTACTGATGTTACCCGAAGCGACATCCGCCTTCACCATTTCCAATCCCGGATAGTCGAGGTTGAGGACATCGAAGAAATCCTCATCGCTCAGGAGAGTACCATATATAATAGGTGTAGTCAACTGGTATGAAAGGGTGTTTATATCCTCTTTGCCTTTCATCATCGAGGCGAGAGTGTTCAGACGCTCCTCATAGAGTTTCTTGCTTGTGAGTGGACAGGCAGCGCTGAGCAATATGTAGGTGTAGTTGCGGGCAATGCTCAAGGCTTCATCGCTCTTCACCCACGCCTTGTTGCCGAGCAGCTGTTTGTTCATCCACTCTATAGATTTGCGTATGCTTCCACCGTTCTTTGTTTCATACAACCACAGATTCGAACCTGCCTTCTCTGCCACGAGAGCCATTCTCACGAGTGTCACAAGATGCTCTGTTTCCTCAAGAAGACTGTTGTTTTCGCCAATATTCATTGTTCCGTCAGCAGCAAGGATTCTGTCAAGGCGAGCTTTTGTAGTTCCATCAACATACACCTTCAACTCGTGCACCCATTCTCTTTCAAAGAATGTCTTCGCGAAGGTGAGGAGCATATCAAATTCCAAACCCTGATAGTCGTCCATCTGCTTCATCTTTGCCATCATCTCGTCGCTCTTGAGCCATTGCAGCAAAGCATCACACCATTGTTTCACAGCCTCATCATCGGCATTGTTCCATGCCTTAGAACCTTCGGTGAGCAGATAGCCGTCGAATATATCGATTAGGCCAAGCCCCCCAGCCCCCAAAGGGGGAGTAAGTGACAGCAATGGGTGTATATAGTCGTACACTCTGGCGGCATATTTCTCCTGACGGGTGAGATAGTAAGCCTCGCCGAGGGTTAGCACTTCGCTACCAACAGTTTCAAGCACTTGCGGATCAGAGAATATAGATGTTGGTATTGGGTGCTGCATCAATTCATCAGCATCCTGAACCAGTCTGTTCAGTGCATCTTTCGTGGAAACATCCTCTCGCTCAATGGCTCTGCGACTCTTGTCGAGCACCGAACGATTGAGGAGCGTAAGGGGTGAAAGATTTGTGTATTCCTGTGCTTCTGCGTTTGGCGAAAAACACAAACACAGAAGAAGAAATACAGATGTCAGGATTCGTTCCATATATTTTATCGAGTTGTAAGATTAGGTTTCAGCCCTGTTTGCCAGGATATAATATCACCGTCACCGGAAACGTATGTGCAAAGGTATAATCCAAAAACGTAATTTCAAAATTTATCGCTGCCTATATCGTAAATTGTGGTGGTAAAAAGATAAATAGCGGCTAATTTACATTTTTACAGACGGGATTTATGATTTTACTTGTGTTTATCGCGGGATTATTTGCTATTGTTGAGGGAAAACGCTAATTTTGAAGCCAGATTATAAAATAAGCCTAAATGAATAGAATTATGAAGAAACTACTATTACTCGCGTGTGTGGTGCTGTGCGTGGCGTGCAAGAACACCGAACAGCCTCAGTCAATGAAGATGATCAACCAGATTGACTTCTCTCATGTACAGATCAACGATGCTTTCTGGAGCCCTCGACTGGAGAAACATAAGACAGCAACACTGCCTGTGTGTATCGACCAGATTGAAAACCAGACTGGAAGAATACGCAATTTCGAGAATGCAGCAAAGGGCGAGGGCGAACATTCGGGTATCTTCTTCGACGACTCTGATGTGTACAAGGCTCTCGAAGGTATTGCCTACTCGCTCATCAACCATCCTGACAGTGCACTCGAGGCTAAAGCCGACGAATGGATTGACAAGTTTGCCGCTGCTCAGCAACCTGACGGATACATCAACACATTCTATACCCTCACGGGCTTAGACAAGCGGTGGACTGATATGGACCGTCATGAGATGTATTGTGCAGGTCACATGACCGAGGCTGCCGTGGCTTACTATCTGGCTACGGGCAAGCGCAAACTGCTGGATGTGGCTATACGAATGGCTGATCACATGATGTCAGTGTTTGGACCTGACAAGCGTCACTGGGTTCCGGGACATGAGGAGATTGAGTTGGCTCTGGTAAAACTGTCGCAGGTGACTGGCGAGGAGAAATACCTTGACTTTGCTCACTGGCTTCTCGAAGAGCGTGGTCACGGTCATGGTTCGTATGGCGATGAGCGTGAGTGGAACCCTGCGTACTATCAGGACAATATCCCTGTGAAGGATATGACAACCATAACCGGTCATGCTGTGCGCACGATGTATCTGTACTGCGGAATGGCTGATGTGGCTGCCCTGAAGAACGACACTGCCTACATCGCTACTATGGAAAGACTGTGGGATGTGGTTGTAAACCGTAATATGTACATCACAGGCGGTATCGGTTCGTCGGGCCACAATGAGGGTTTCAGCGAAGACTACGACCTGCCTAACAAGGAGGCTTACTGCGAGACTTGTGCTTCGGTGGGTATGGTGCTGTGGAACCACCGCATGAACCAGTTCACTGGCGATGCTAAATATATAGATGTACTCGAGCGCGCGATGTATAACGGTGCTTTGGCTGGCTGTTCGCTCGATGGTGACCGTTTCTTCTATGTCAACCCTCTCGAATCGGATGGCGATCATCACCGTCAGGAGTGGTATGGATGTGCCTGCTGTCCAAGTCAGATTTCGCGTTTCCTGCCTTCTATCGGCAATTATATCTACGGTGAGTCGAATGATGCTCTGTGGGTGAACCTATATATCGGCAACAAGGCACAGTTCTCTGTCGATGGTGTGGATGTAACCATTGAAATGAACACCAACTACCCATGGGAGGGCAAGGTGCAGTTTGTTATCAACACCAGCAAACGCCTCAAACGAGCACTGCGTTTCCGTGTGCCGGGCTGGTGCAAACAGTTCAGCATCGACGGCAAGAGCGACGGCTTGAAGATTGAAAACGGTTATGCAGTGATAGACAAGTGGCAGTCGGGCGATGCGTTCGTCATCGATATGGCTATGCCTGTGGAGAAGGTGGTGGCTGACCCACGCGTCAAGGCAGATGAGGGTAAGGTTGCTTTGCAGCGAGGACCGATTGTGTTCTGTGCCGAGGAGGTGGACAATCCTAATTATGATGCACTCTCTGTAAGCGACAGCAGTAACATCGACACTCATTTTGACGGTGAGTTACTGTCGGGCGTTCAGGTTATCGACGTCAACAACGACGGAAAAGTGTTCCGCTTCATTCCATACTATGCTTGGGACAACCGCCAGGCAGGCAGGATGAAGGTTTGGGTGGGAGCCTCACCCCAGCCCTCTCCAAAGGAGAGGGAGTAATGAGGTTACTCTTTCTGACATTGCGCCCTCCGACAGAAAAGCTAACTTGCCAAACACTCCCCCTGTGAGGGGGGAGATGGAGGGGGGCTACGGCATCGTTACTTGGAACATCTCCGAGTCGCGGTGCTGGGCATGGATGATGTCAAGCATTCGTGCTACAATATCGGGATGCTCTGAGGCGAGGTCATGATCTTCGTGGATGTCGGTGGCGAGGTCGTAGAGGCGGCACTTTCCGTGCTCGACAACAAGTTTCCAGTCGCCCATACGCAGACCAAGCATATCGGTTTCATGAAACTCCCAATACAGGAATTCATGCTGCCTCTGACGTCCTTTACCTGTGAGCGTCGGGTAGAACGACAGTCCATCGAAACCATCATCAGGAATACTCCTGTTGACGAACCGCTCAGGGAAGCCTTCTATGCGGGCAATATCGCAAAAAGTTGGGAGAAGGTCGTAGAATGCCAACTGATGGTTGCTTACTGTGCCAGCCTTGATATGCTTTGGCCAACGAACAATGAATGGTATGCGGATTCCGCCCTCGTGGGTGGAGCGCTTTATGCCACGCAACTTACCGTCACGGCCGAAGAACTCTGGGTCTGCCCCACCCTCTTCGTGAGGTCCATTGTCGGAGGTGAAGATTACGACGGTGTTCTTGTCCCAGCCTTTTTCCTTCAGTTTGGCGAGAATCTCCCCCACCTGAGCATCCAGACGAGTTATCATCGCGGCAAACTGAGCGTGGGAGTTGGTGTTGGCATTATATCGGCTCCACGGACTGCCTTCGAACGCCTTGTCGTCAGGGAACTGCTTCTCATAGTGCAACAGAATGGAGTCGCGAGGCTGGAATAGTTCTGCGTGAGGCAGCGTGTATGTAAAAATGCCCAGAAACGGTTTGTCGCCATTCTGCTGGTCGAGCCATCGCAGGGCTTCCTGATGAATCAAATCGGCAGAATACTGCTCGCGGAGTGCGTAATCCTCGCCGTACATTGGATGCTGGATATTCTGTTCGAGTGGGATGCGCACTACTGCGGTGTCGCCTAGTGAACGACTATAGCGGTTGAGGAAATTGGGGTAATACAGATGTGCCTGAAACTGACAAATATACCCATAGAACTCATCTATGCCACGCTTGTCGGGTGTTGATGCCGACTGTTCGTGACCTCCAGCCCATTTGCCGAACATGCCAGTGGTATAGCCAGCATTGTGGAATATCTCAGGCAGGATGATATGCTGCGGGTCATAAGGCTCCTGTCCTACGAGCGTGTAGTCTGCGTTTTCGCCGTAGAGGTTATTCTGCAGATTACCGTTATTCCAGTACTCTTTATTGCCTCGCACATGTGTGTGACCTGTATGCTGTCCCGTCATCACCGTAGCCCTTGATGGTGCCGACACCGGACTACCTGCGTATGCCTGTGTGAAAAGCATTCCCTCGGATGCCATCTTGTCGATGTTTGGTGTAGCAATCATCTGCTGACCATAGCATCCCAGATCGCCATAACCCATATCATCGCACATGATATAGATGATATTCGGGCGCTTTGAGGAATGGTTGTTATGCGACATGCTTTTTGCCTCTGTTTTTCCAACGATCGGAGTCAGCACCAACAGTGGTAAACATTTCAGGGAAATCTTCGAGATGACTTTTTTCGACATATAGTGATGATTTTATTAGCCGATGCAAAGATACAACATTTTGACGAAAAC
>JAUNIK010000174.1 GCA_030523505.1 Prevotellaceae bacterium
GAATCTTGCTTCTACTTCAACTGATTCACATTGATGCTCGGCAGCGCCATAGGATTTATCGGCTCAGCGGTATTCTCATCATTCTTGGCAGAGCGAAGATTCAAATACGCCTTCTTCAACTCGGCAAACTCCCGCTGGCAAGTAGTCCAATCGCCAATCTCCTTATACGGAAACGACTGCTTGTTGCTTATGTATCGCTCAATGAACTGCACAGCCTTGTCAATCTTGTCGCCATGGAGGGCATAGTAATCCACACCATCGGTCTTCAGCAGTTCACAGAAATTCAACACATGCTGGATATTGTAGATGGAATAACTCATGGCTCGCGTACGCTTCAGTTCACGCGGCTGACTACCATCCTCAGCCACCTGCCTGTCGAGTCGCAGAGCATTGAAATCAGCAATAATCTGCTTTCGTGTGGCCTTGTCGCCCGTGTACATACATATTCTATAAAGCAATATGTCGTACATGATACCAATGTTATCCTCCACATTACGGCTGGCAACACCCACACGCGAGGTCTGCATCCACTGGGCATACTGGCCAAACCATTTCTTGAGTTTCTTGTCGGTCTTCTTGTCCAGCGCACCCTCATTCTTAAGAAAATCGATGCTGTTGAGCACCTTCACCAAATCGTAGGCTTCGCTCACTCCACCCACATTTCCCATGTTGTCGTATCTGCCCGGAATGAACTGACCATAGTCGAGATTCGGGTTCATCATGGTCGATGCATCAACAAACCAGCATTTCAACTGTCCGATAGCCGCACGGGCAAATCGCTCATCGTGCGAAGCCTCATAGCCCTCAGCCAACTGGCGCACACGCGACATCATCTGGCGCAGTTTCACACCATCATAATTGTCCACCTCAGGCGAACGCTGACCATCCTTGATGATATACGGTCCAGCAGGATTCTTCTCATCGGGCCATGCATAGACAGCCAGACTTTCATAGTTGTGCCTATCGCCCGAGATGCATTTCTGCTTGTTCACCACAGTATAATCCTGCACCTTGAGTTGAGCCTCAGCATTGCGAATGGCAGTAGCATTCTGGGCAACAGCCGACGATGCCAACAATACACAAACCAAAAATAATAGGATGTTTTTCATATTACAAAAACTTATCGATAACTTCGCGGAAACCACTCTGAGGGAGATAGTTCCCAGCCATCCTCAATGAATTGATGCGCATTTTTTTATTCATTTCAGAGTCTTCAATCATTCTCTCAATACAATCTGTCAAAGAGTCAACATTCCGCGTTGGGAATATCAAACCAGTCTGTCCATCAACGACAATCTGCGAATTGTCATGCCAGTCGCTTGCAATAACCGGGAGTCCTGATGCCATTGCATCAATCAGTGTTCCAGCAAAACATTCCCCCGGATAAAAGGTTGGGAATAGCAGGGCATAATAACCAATCAACACGGAGGTAGTGTCGGAATAGTTTATAAGTCCACGGTAATGAACATACTCAGGAAACGCTTTTTTAATTGTATCAAACCATGTTTCGTCCTCCACTTGACCATATATATCCAGTTCTGCCGCAACATATCCCTTCCTGGCATTATAAGCAGAGATTGCGGCTATGGCATCGCAAATTCCTTTTTCTTCAATCACTCGAGAAAAAGTACAAAACGGGAAAGGCTTCGAATTGTCGAAGTCAGGCATACTGTCATCAGACACAATCTGGAGAGGCTTGCAATTAGGCATGATCACGACATTGGCGAATCCCTGTTCCTCAAGCAAGCATTTCAGTCGTTCCGTTTCCACCGCAATAGTGCTGAACCTGCGTAAGATTCTGCGAATAAAAGTATGCTTTTGTGTAAATTCCGCCAACCAGCCACCTATTACTACATAGTGAAGACTACGACCGAACAGGACATTCCATAGCGAGAGCCAGAATGGAATAAACCTAAGTCCATTCACGCCAGGCATCATGACAATATGCTTTGTTCCCGCAACCAGTTTTAATGCAACAAGAGGAAGTCGCAAAAGAAAACGCCACCCACTTTCTGTATCATGGAAAGAGACATTACTTTCACCACATCTTCGTTTCACCTCATCGCCAAAGACTCTCGTTTTAATTGTCTGGCCGTCATGACTATTGTGGGTAAAACTGAAATGTCCTACTATAGAAACTCTTTTCATACCAATTATTTACTAACACTATCCAACGCCTTACGGATGGCTTGAATCCAGCCATGTCCGAACTGCAAATCAGGCTCAACATAATTACCTTCGCCCCATTCATTCCACGCCTTCAAGAAAAGTATTTGGTGCTCATCGTCCTTGTCTTTTACAATGTCAAGGGCCTCCTCAACAGAACGTTGGAATTTCTCTGGGGTTGCATTCACCAGCGGATCAGTCTTAATGCCTGCTCTTGGGGTACGATCCCACTGTGGCAAAAGCGTAGGATACACATTCTCCCATTTATCCTCCTCGACATAGTAGTACTTCATTGCTTTTTCATAGTCGGTACGAAGGGTTGAAGGAAGAAAAGTGAGACCTCCGAGGTAGTATTTCAGCATTGACCATTTGCCATGACATAATGACTGTGCACGAGCAAGTCCGTTGGACATCACGGCGTCAAATCCCAAGTCGAGAATGTTGTTATAGAAATCGGCGGCATGATCGGTATCCCAGAGAGTGGTCTTGCCATCAGTGACTGACTTTCCAGCAGCATTGGTAGTATAGCCCACGAAGTGAATACCTGGAAGCCCATTCTCACGTGCTAACTGTTGCCATAACTCAATGAACATTTTCACCTCTGGAACATCGCGAGGTGCCCATATAGCAAACAACGGTTTTCCATCAACGGTGATGTAGCGCTTGTCGAGGAATGCAGGCAACACGGCATGGAAATGTGCTATGTGGTCCTCACGACTGTACTGCATCTGCATAATCATTGAGTCCTGACGGAGGCTTGCACCTTTCTTCCATGTCTTGTTCGTCCAATCATGGTTAGCCCAGCACAGACAGAATGGGAAATCAGGCTTGCCGCTTGCCAGCACCTCATTGAATGGGCGTTCAAGCAACTGACGACCATTGCCAAACCAGTAGTGGTAATAGCAGAAGCCCTCCAATCCAGCCTCTCGCGCAAGTTCTGCCTGTTGCTCGCGAACCTCCGGCAATCGAAGATCGTAGAAACCCAAGTCAGCCGGAATGCGGGGCTGTACATGTCCCTTGAACAAAGGCTTTGCCTTTGCCACATTCGTCCACTCAGTGAATCCTGGTCCCCACCACTCGTCGTTCTCCGGAATCGGGTGATACTGAGGCAGGTATAATCCTATTATTCTTGGCATAATATCAGTTTTATCAGTTTTTTCAAATCGTCAGCCTGGCGAGCAGAGACGATATCATATCTTTCACGAGCCTTTTGGCTGTAATATTCATAGTTGTCGCTTCGTAGCGAACAGAATGCCTTGTATATATCGCTTTCATAGAACGGCGAGAAATAGACGGCTGCATCGCCGAGGACTTCCGGTATAGAGGTGACATTCGATGCAAGCACTGGCTTACCATATTTCATCGCTTCCACTGGTGGATATCCAAACCCTTCGAAGAAACTTGGGAACACCAACGCATGACAGTGCATCATCAGCTGCGACAAATCACTGGCATGAAGATAAGGCATGACAATATGGTGTTCGGAAGTTGACACCGGATACCCCAACGTAACGAAATACTCTTCACCACCCGTCAGTTCCACATATTTATTGAATGCGTTTATCGCACGTTCAGCGTTCTTCAGCCACCGGTTGGCCGTAAGCATCAGATAGTATTTTCTGCCACTCTCTATGAGTTCCCGAACATGAATGTCATGGGGATTCTCGAGTGGCGGTGAAATCCTCTCTGGCGAATAAAGCACATGTGTTTGCGATGATTTCAAACCAAGATGATACTCGATTGAACGCAGGGAAAACTGCGAAATAGTAACCACATCAACATTCGGATTCTTGCGTATCATCCCCACCACAGGTTTCATACGATCGATACCCATTTTATGACGGAGAAGCGAGTGAGCTATTTTCGACAGTCTGCCACGAGCCGTCTGCCACATATTGCCATCATTTTCCATTGTTTTGAGGCAGGTGCTGTTCACCTCCTCATCGCAAAGATCATGAATGACACACACGACTGGACATGTGATATTCTCAACATCAAAGCGTGCACCCCAATACTGAGCCGCACCGATGAATACCCTATCGATAGAGTATGTAGCAATTATATTTTTCAGGTTCGTACCAGCGATATCAGCCACCGACACACCTTTTGCCTTCAATGCTTCCGGCGCAAGATCAGAATAGGCATAGCGTCCAAGAGAAGAGTCAAGAAGCCCAACTACGCTGACATCCAACTGAGAGTCCTCTATTGTTTCAAGCAGCGAGTAGAATACGCGTCGTATGTATTCACCAGCACCTCCAGTGAAATGCTGAGGGGTAAACAAATCAAACAGTATATTCATAGGCTATGATATTGCTTGTATAATATCCGACATCATTGTCTGGTATTTCTTATAATATTCTTCGGCAAAAGCCTTTTCTACGGCAAGGTCAAAATGAAGGATTTTCTCAAGCACATCCTCTGGCTTTGGTGCCTTATAGCCAGAAGCAATGCACGAGATTCTGTTCTGTGACAATCCAGCCTGACGCAACAGATGCAGGATTTTGCTCGATTGCTCGTCTTTTCTTCTGCCTCCAAGGAGTGTTCGCCCATAATTGTCGAAACTGAAGAACGGTACATTATTATGGATAGAGACTATCACTGGATGCATATTGTTGCCGATATATCCTTGAGAGTAGCGTATGACAGCAAACCAATCAATAGGCGACAATGGCAGTGAAATGCTCTTTGCAAGGCTGCCGAAGCTGTCCTTATGCGAGAACGGCAATGATACGCAAGCGATGCCTTTTTCGGCTGCTTTCTGCTCGAAACTGGTGAGCCATCCCTGACTGACAGACTTGTCGTTGAGGAAACTCAGCACGAAATATTTCTCAGGCAAATGAAAACGCTTCAGTATTTCTTCCTTTGACGGGATAAGCGACTCGGCATTGAAACGGAAAGCGAATACAGGGTCGGGGGTAACTGGCGGAACGACTGTTCCCTTCGTGACATGCTGAATCATCTTTTGAGTCCAGTCATCACGAACCGACATATATGAATAGCCTTCCACAGCAGTCTTCATTGCCCTCTTCGTGGAGTCAGAGATATACTGATAAGCCGAATCCTGCGAAGAACCCGAGAGCAGAGCAACTGGGACTTTTCTGTCGAGATATTCATTAAACACGCCCCAGAATGGATTCGGGAAAAGTCTGTCGGATGTGATTTCGTTTATGCCAATGATTCTACGTGAAGGGAAAACAATTCGCTCAATAAACGGATGATGCTGGGTGACGGCATCGCTTCCGACAACTACTGCCTCGATATTCTCCTCGCGTATCACTTCTGCCACATCACGATCGGTTCGGCAGAGCCTTGATTCCGTCCAAATATTTTTGCGAAGGTTCCGATATAGTGTGTCTTGCTCACCGCTCGACAAGCGATTGTACATTGCCTCCAAATCCTCAGGCACCCAATTGATGATAATGGGGGTATGTCCATGATTCTTCATGTACATAAAGGTGGAAAGCAACTGGAGCGTAGCCCCGAAATTGATTGCCGAGTGATATGCTAATAATCCAATCTTCATTGTGTAATCTGTTTTATGTTGTGCCAGTCTTCGCACGCCCTCATTGCCGCACGCTGAGCCACAGGAGCATTGTCGTCATCAACATCAATGCAACGTTCTGGGTAAGAATTTCGTTCTGCCTTGCTGCATTCATAGCGATAACTGTTGCCTTCAACGCTTATGCCCGTTCGTGGGGCGAACAGTGTCTGATAAACAGTGCAGGCAGCAGTATAACGTGCCAATCCACGACCAAGATGAGTACCATCGATAGTCAGGTCGCCATCGGTGTTGTATTCTGCGGAACGGAGGTTTTCTATTGCCGTTCCTTCAGGAATGACCACTCTCACAGCCTTATAATCGTTGAGCATAGCCTCCTGAGCCTCAACAATGTGTTGCCATCGGAGATACGAGGAGTGCTCGCGATTGCCCTTATA
>JAUNIK010000001.1:0-26633 GCA_030523505.1 Prevotellaceae bacterium
AAAAAATATTGAGATCCGAGCGGAATCTTCAAAAAAAAACGCACTTTCCGCTTGAATTAGGCGTTTTTTATGGTATTTACTGCAAAAAAATAGCCGAGTTTAAAGCGGAATCTCTCAAAAAAGTACACATTCCGCTGCAAACTTGAGTATTTTTAGGCTTAACTCAGGTTCAATTCCTGCATATATGACAAAAGCATTTTCGTTTTTGTCTTCGTTTTCGTTTTCGTTTTCGTCATAATATACTACCTTTGCAGCAATAATTCCAAAAGAATCTTTTTATGGCAGCATGTTTGATTACACGCGAGATGATGAAAGGCAGTTATAGCGAGGGGGAGGCTCTGGCTATATATAACGAGGTGAAGAAATCGGGAGAATGGCTCTCGTTTCTGAAGACCTTCCTACACGATGAGGACTACCAGGTGGCTCGCAACGCTCTCTGGGGACTGACAAAGGCTACTGATGCCGAACTGTCGGCTCTGCAGCCTATGCTCCACGAACTCATCGACAAGGCACTGAACGAGGAGAACTCATCGGTGAGACGACTGACGATGAACATCATCGTGAGGCTGAAAATGGAGGAAGAGGACCTGAGGACCGATTTCCTCGACTTCTGTCTGGACCACATGCAGAATCCTGACGAATACCCTGGAATACAGTCGCTGAGTCTGAAACTGGCATACAAGATGTGCGCCTTCTATCCGGAACTGATGGATGAGCTGAAACGCACGCTGATGGCTATGGAGATGGAATACTACTCGCCGGCTCTCAGAAGCGTGAGAAACCGAATATTAGCCAACAAAGAAAAAAAACACCCATAATCCGTGTTTACTTTGGGGTGAAAAATGATTTCCTGATAATCTCCACTGCGTGGCTGTATTGTCAATGTGAAAGCCCTTGTGAGCAAGCTCCCCAGATGCTTTCCCCTCGCCAATACGCTGCCTCTGATGAGTCAGCCAAGATTATCAGCAAATTAAAATCGCTGTCGCAGCAAAATATTTAAAAATAGCCCCTCTCCCCGTTGAATATCTTCGAGCCTCGGCTACACTCGGGAAATTGAGAATAAATTCTCTTTCCTCTCGTTTGCACGAGCCTTCCCCCGAGGGGGAGGGCTAAGAAGATACTCTTTTCGACAGTGCGACCTCCGATAGACAAGGCATTTCAACGCCCTCGCCCTAGCGAAGCGGCACGGGAGAGGGAAGAGCGCAAAGCGCGAGGGGAGAGGGTCCGGGGGGCTTATCTTCTTCGGGCGTTGAGGCGGGATTTGATGGAGCGAACAGATGAAGCACTGATGGAAAGAATTTCCTGAATGGCTGTGTCGTTATGCCCCATATCGGAGAGGATGAGATAGGTGAAGGCACGAGGCGTGACTTTATCGTACGCCTGCTGCCATTGTTTATATTTTTCAGGAAAGAAAATCATCATATAGTCTATCAGATAACTATCGGCATCTTTCAGCGTATGAGGCATGGCATCGCCACGGAGTAGTGTCTCGTAGATGATCTTGCCGGTCTGCATACGTTGCATCATAGTCTCCTGAATCTTGTCGATCTGCCGGTGGAGCATGTCCACCTCACGGCGGTTGTCAGTCTGCTGCGATTCGAGACTGACGAGCATCTGCTGATAGGAATCTGTCGATGACTGCAACTGGGCGATGACGCTCTGATACTCTTCCTCATTGTCGTAATGGCGTGAACGCAGACGGTCAACGAAGAACAGTGCAAAAGTGATGATGCCCAGCACGAGAAGCACGAGAAGCACACTCACGAGACTGTCTTTCAGTCGCGATTTCACATCCCTTGCATCAACGAGTGCCACGATGACCGAATTGCAGGTATCGAGGTTGCGGAGATATGTCTCCACGGCTCCGCGGATATCGCCCTTGGCAAGAAGCATCTCAGTGACAAGTCGCCCATCGTGTTCAAGATTTTTCACAGCCTCAACCTTTGTCGGAACGGTGTCGCGGAGCGAGGCATCGAGCATAGCCAGAGCACGGGTGGTATCGCCATGATTGAGGTAACGCTCTGCCACAAGGGCTCTCACACGCTTCATCGAGGTCTTACGACCGTCAGGCGACCGCTCGGCAGAAACCTGTGCAAAACGGTTGAGCGAGCGTTTCACAATGCTGTCGGCATCCTTCTCGGGGCATTGGGCAATGACGATGTCGAGTGCCAGGGCGAGGGTGTCCTTGTCCTGATAGTCGATGGCCGAACGGATCAGTTCGGGTGAATACTGCTTTGTGGCGAGAGTCCGGAGCAGTGTGTCGTGGGTATCGCGAGCCTTCTGCTCCCCACCGCAACCGACGGCAAGGAGACAGAAGGTAAGGATTATTATAATGATATGCTTCTGCATAAAGAACGGTTCTTTTCTGCAAAAATATAAATAAAAAACGGAGTATGCAAATTATTGCAGACGGAAATTCACCGGTACATTATACTTTACACGCACGGCACGGCCATTCTGCATGCCTGGTATCCAGCGTGGCATGCTTCTCAGCACTCGCACAGCCTCGCGATCGAGGTTTGGATCAATAGAACGAACAATCTTGATGTCGGTGATGCTACCGTCCTTCTCGACGATGAACGAGCATACCACTCGTCCTTGAATGCCTTGCTCCTGGCAGATTATTGGATAGTGGATGTTCTTGGCGAGGTAAGCCATCAGTTCTCCCTGACCGCCTGGGAACGATGGCATTTGTTCAACAACATCGACCACCTTATCCTCTACTGCTGGCTTTGGTTCTGGTTGAGCGATGACATCTTGCAGACGCTGCACCACTCCATTGTCGCTGCCGTTGGTGACATCGATAGAACCGATAGCCACAAGGGCATGCATCACCTCGTCCTGTGTGCGGAGCATATCCTCTGGACGGGCTTCCTCGTCCTTGACGATACGAGGGGCAACGAACTTGATGGAGTTGACAACCTTCTCGACGACACGCTCTGGATTAACAACCTCTGTCTTTGGCTTTATCGGTTCGGTCTTGTTTTTGCCGGACATGTCGATAAACTCGATGACATTCTCATAGGATGTGTGCACCTTTTTATATGATTCATACGCGTGGGTGAGGTAGAAAATGCCCATTCCCATCACAAAGACAACACCAAGTGAGATGATGGCCCAGAGATTTCGCTTGCCGGTATCCTGACGGAGTACATACGCGCCATATTCCTTATTACGATCCTCGAAAACAATGTCGAGCCACTCATTTGCAAATAAATCAATCTGTCTCATAACTTTGTCATTTTTTATAGGGTTAAACATTTGCGACCTGGGGTGGAATAGCGTTCACCAGCAGGTTTTGCTTACGACAAAGTTATGAAGAATGAATACGAGGTGCAAATATTTTTGAGAAAAATTTCGAGGGGTGTTGCAATGGCCGCTGCAAGGAATTATGAGTGTAATAAATTGGTTTTCAATGAATTATAAGTACAAATACTAAACACAGGAAACAGTCAATTGCAACACTCAACTTATCTTTTTTATAGTGAAAAATCTGTTCACGCGCCGCTATCCCCGCACTGACAGAAAGAGTAACCTCATGGCTCCCTCCCATCACGGGGAGGGCTGGGGAGGGGGCTTTTATTTCACCAACGGCCAGATGAGATAGCGATGGAGCAGATAGCCGTGATATAAATAGAGGTATATCGTGAATGCGATAACCATAAGGAGCATTGCCCAACGGACATAGCGGTTGCCGAGCATCAGGATATTCGCCAGAGCCAACGGCACTACGAATGCCCAGTGGGCTGTCATGATATACACCTCGTTGATGCCGAAACCGAAGACTATATGCAACAGGAGGTTGAAGACGAGCACTCCCGAGAGGATAAGTCCGAGGCGACTCTTGGATAGGGCAAGCAACAGTCCGACAACGAGCAACACTTCCAACAGATAGACTAGATATTTCTGCACTGCCCAGTTATACTCCACGATGACAGGTCGGTCGCGCAGCACATCGCCAAGGACATTCTTCCGATGCAATTGTATCGACTCTCCGAAGAAATTCTCATGCACCACCTGCATCTTCTTCGTACTCTCCTTGGTCCATTTCATCTGCTGCGCCACAAGACCGCCATCCTTCTCTCGCAGTTCGGCAGAAAGACACTGCTGACTGCCCACAGCCACTACGAGCACCACCATCGGTGCTACGATGCCTTTGAGCAGAAAACGCCAATCCCAGAACCGCCTACCATTGACCACCAGCACAGCAAACAGCACCATAGCACCGTTGGTGAGGGTGATGCCGGCGGTGATGCCGAAAAGCAGGGCTGTTTCCAAGGCGGAGAAATACCGGTTGCGGTTTATCTTCCTTGCTGAGAGGTACACCGTCAGTGTAAGGCAGAACATCGACAGACAGAAATGGTCGGGCACGATGATGCTCACTATGACATACGCAAAACCGAGGAAGAACAGCGACAACACGAGGGCATACCAACGACCGAGGTGCATCTCCTCTGCCATGGTGCGATACACGAACATCACAGACCAGAAACCGCAGATGGTGAGCAGCGTGCCACAGATGAGTTGCACACAGTTGCAACCGGTGATTGTCCACAGTGCCTGATTGAGCAAGTAGAGCGGATACATCATTGCTGCAAGCAGCGGATGGCGGAGGATATCGTAGCCTTCGTGCCATCGGGTGATGACATCATAGGTTATCGGGTCGAAGCCCGACATGTGGAAATTCCTGATGAACTGATTGAACGATGCGTCGGAATAGTCGGCAAAGAGACACCAGAACTTGCTGATGATAAAATACTGCGCTATGAGTATTATCACCAGGAAGAGGCATGAAGCCAGCCGCTCAAAATGACGGTTTCTCTCCATGTTTGGCTATTTATATAAAGTATTGGAGTGCTAAAGTGGTATTATACGCCATCAAGTAGCAGGTTATTATCAACAGCAGACCGTTGATGAGTTGCCACTTCCCTCGCAATGATTTCAGCAGATAGGCTATGCTGAACGGTATGGCGTATATCCAATGGGCTGACATGATATACACTTCGTTGATGCCGAAGCCGAGTCCCATGTGGATTGCCATGTTAATGCCAAAAAACGACAGGACGAGCCATAGGAAACGGTTTCTGCGTCCATACCACAATCCGGCAAAGAAGAGCAACACGATGACAGCCTCAACACCGTAGTTCACCCACCAGCGATAGCGCACCACCATAGGACGTGAGCGCATGACATCACCAAGGAGATAGTCCTGGTGCAACTGGATAGACTCGCCGAAGAGGTTCTCTACTGAGGCATCCCAGCGCGAGGTGGTGACATCGGTCCAACGAAGGAATCCCTTCTTTGTTATCGGTGCTCCCTGACGAGGACCGCGTTTCTTCTGTGCCTCGGCTTTCTTGTGAGCCTCACGCTTACGGTCTTGTATGCGCGCGTTAAAAGTAGCGGTGTCGCCTTTGGCAAGGAGGAGCGAGTCTTCCTGCTTCTGACGTATCTGCATCTGGAGGGTTTTCTTCTCTTGTTCGGCTTTGCGCTTGGCACTCGCCTGATGGCGCTTCACCTCGTTAGGATGCACGAACTTCTCGTATGCCAACTGGCGGATGGTCCATATGGACAGTGCCGGGATGATGACTGCAAGGAGAAGATAGGCAGGACGGAAGAAACGCTTACGGTTTACAAACAGTCCACAGAGGAACACCATCAATCCGTTGCTCAGTGTAACACCGGCGGTGAGGAAGAAATACAGCACTGTCTGCCAGATGCTGAACTCCCTGCCATCTTTCATTCGTTTGCCCGATATGTAGAGTGCCAGCAGCAAGAGCATCATCGAGATGACGAAATGGTCGGGCACCATGCACGAAAGCATGACATAGGCGAACGAGAGGAAGAAGAGTGTCAGTATGGTGGCAAGGCCGCGCGACAGTTCGATGACCTCCCTGACGATGCGATAGAAGAACACCATGGCATAGAATCCCCAGAAGGTCTGCATGGCTGCCACCACGAAGAGGGCGCAGTTCTTGCCGGTGAGGGCCATCAGTCCCTGATTGACGAGATAGGCTGGATACATGAAGAACGCCAGCAGCGGATGGCGGTGGATATCATATCCGGAGGTCCAGTCGGACACTACGCTGTATGTGATAGGATCGAAGCCCGACACATGGAAGTTCCTGATGAACAGTGGCCAGTAGAATTTCGTGATTGGCGTGAAAATGCCGTAATATTTGTTTATGAGCAGGGCGTGGAGTCCCAGCAGAAACAACAGGACGAAGAGCATCAACCAGCGCTCTTCTTTTTTAATGCAGAATATCTTGAATGGGTTTGTCATTGTCTGAATGGTTTATAGTATTTTTCATCAGCGAAATCGAGTAATTCCTTGTCGCCCGAACTGTCGCCATAGGCTGTGAGGTGGTAGTGCTGGCGGTCGGGAAAGAGTTCGAGCAGTCGGCGCACCTTCTCACTTCCGTGGCAGTTTTTCGAGGCAAAACGACCTGTTATCACTCCGTTGGCGGTTTCTATCTGCGTGCCGAGCACCGTCAGATCGGGAAAGAACGGTTGCACCCAGTTGTCGATGCTGGCACTGACTATCACCACCTCTGCCCCATCGCGTCTGCCCTGTTCAATCATTGCTCGTGCTCCGGGACGGATGAGATGCTGACTGGAAGCGGCGAAGTCGCGCCCCAGGCGGTCGAACTCATCTATCGGCATTCCCTTGAAGAAATGTGAGAACAGTTTCTGCTTGCTTTTATAGTTGGGATAGAGCTTGAATTTCATGAGTACCATCAGTGGCGAATAGAGCAGGAAGCCAAACAGGCAGTGCCAGTTGCCCTTGGCAAAACGGATGAACTCCACCAGCGTATCGCGCGTGGTGATGGTACCGTCAAAATCCGAAGCGATGATTCTTTTCATAAACGATAACGATAACGATGACGATGACTGGGGACTTTACAATATATAAATTATCAGCACATACACCAGCAGCCACATGGCAATGACAATCTGCAGGAAACGGTCCTCATAGAGCAGTTTCGACGGATCGCCGGTCTTCTGGTCAACGAGGGTGCGCTGCATATAGCGCAGCAATCCCAGAATCACGAAGATGGTGGTGAGGTAAACATACGAGAAATTGGTTCTCGATGTAACCTCCGGCGACATCGTGTACATTATATAACATACGAGTGTCACCGATGCTGTGACGGTGATGCTCTGGTTGATGAACGACATATTATATCTGTGGGTGTTGTGGCGTGGAGCCTCTCCGGTGGTTTCCATCTTCAGCACATCGTCACGGCGCTTGGCGAAGGCGAGGAGCAGGGTGAGAAGGAAGGTCATGAGGACAAGCCACTGTGAGGCGATGATGCCAGTGGCAGCACTACCGGCAAGGATACGCAACACGAATCCGAAGGCGAGGACGCACACATCGACGATGGCGTAGCGCTTGAGAACACGACAGTAGGCAATCTCGAGCACGAAGTAGAATCCCACCACACCGGCCAACTTCCAGCATTCATTGCCGAGGAGCGACACCATCAGTGCCGAGAGACCCACCATGACTGCCATGATGACATATCCCATTGCTATTGAGATGGCTCCCGAGGCTATCGGTCGTTTGCACTTGGTGGAGTGACGGCGGTCGTCCTCTACATCGATGATATCGTTGTAGCAGTATATCGACGAGGCTACGAAACTGAAGGCGAAGAACGCGATGACAGCACGGATGAGTGCCTGACTGTCGGTGAAGGCTCCGCCGAAGAACAGAGGCATGAAGATGAATGCATTCTTCACCCACTGGTAAGGTCGTGTCAGTTTGATAATATTTCTCATATCAGCAGTATTTTGTAAGTAGTCTGCTCACCTGTGTCATGGCTATATGCAACAGATAAGCCAACGGCAGGGTGATAGCGATTGTTATCAGGAATGTAGGCCAGTAACCGAGATGGTATTTCTCGACATAGCACAGCACGAAGTGTATATGGATGAGATATCCCTCGAGCGACACCATGCCCACCCACGCGAAGACGGCATTGAACCATCGTGGTGTGCGCCGCCACATTCGGTTGAATAGTATGACGGTGGTGACAACGAGGGGTATGTACAACAGGCGTTCGATGAACAGCGGGAAACGGCCGTGGAGGTTCTGTTCGAGGAATATGCTGGTGAGCAGCGACATCAGGAACATTATCCACATCATCCATATCGATGCTCCGTCGAGGGTGTCCTTACGGCGTACCATCTCGCCCATGCTGATGCCGAGGAAGAATATCGGCACACGGCTCCAGAATATCTCGAGGTGTCCTACGGCATGATGGATTGGTGTCACCCACTGCACGAGGACGGTCCACATCACCATCACCAGTACAAGCCATCGGTAGATAGGATGGCGACGGATGAGTTCCATGAACGGCGGGGCGAAGAGGTAGAGCATCATGATAGCCGGGATATACCAGAATGTCAGTTCGTCGTGCAACCAGAAATCCCAGTTTATGAGGATATCGCCAAGGAGGTCGATGAGTCCGTGGCCACCAGCCCAGAGGTCCCAGCCGTGGTGATAGCGAGGGATATAGTACAGGCTCGCCATGAGGAGCCATGCAGGATAGATGCGTATGAGGCGGCGTTTGTAGAACTGCCACCAGTCGTTGAAGAACCGTCCCATAGTCTCTTTCTCGACGAGGGCTTTCTGTTTTGCCCACGAGAACCACAGTCCGATACCGCTCAGGAAGAGGAAGATATCGACGCCGAGGTTACCCACACGTCGCAGTCCGAAGAAGGCGTCGCTGCGTGGCAGTGCCACATGGAAGAGTATTATCATCAGCATCGCTGCTCCCATGTGCTCCCCGCGGAACCGCGAGATGTTGACCAAGTCTATGTCAGGAATTTTCATTTCTTTGACGAAATTCTATGAAATAGTATAGCAAGTACAATTGTTGCTACGATATACATCAGCAAGCCGGTGTAGATATCACCGTGGCGGCTGATAGGGATGAAAATCTTACGGGTTATAGGATGGCATACGAACATTGCCGATGAGATGCCTCCCACCCAGGCGAGCACACCATTGATGCTCTTCGGCGTCACCTTCACCAACGAAACGGCAAACACACAGACCATCGCCGGTACCCAGAACCAAGCCTGATATTCCATACTCCAGCCTACTATCAACAAGAGCGAACCGAAGAGCGCCACCCAGTAGCCCCACGATTTCGAGAAACTGAGACGGTCCTCAAAACGGGCATAGAGCAATCCCAGTCCGAACGGCAGCATGCCTCCGATGAAGTTGTAGCGCACGCGGTTCAGCGTGTCGCCCATAGGGTCGCAGAAACACTGCATGAGGAAACACACTGCCATCAATGCAATGGTGAAGCCCCAGTGACGCTTATAGAGCAACAGGCGATATACGATGTAGAGCTGCATCATAAGTCCAAAGAACCAATATGGTCCTGGCCAGATGATATGGTCGGGATCGGGCATGAGGTTGTTGAACATGCCCAACTGCGATACGATATCCATCAGATGGTAGTGGTGAGGACCATCCACCATGCGGTCAACCATCAGGAAGGCCGCATAGCCGAAGATCATCATCATAAACAGTTTGACAAAGTGGGTCTTGATGAACGGCCACACTCTATCCTCTGCCCCACCCTTTTCGTATTTCATCGTCAGTCCGTAGGCACTAAGAAACAGGAATACGGGTACTCCGTAGTGGCCGAAGAACGACACGAGGTGTACGGGGAGGTTCCATGATGGGTTCATCATAGCATGCCATATCCCATCGGCATTGCCCTGGGTGAAGGTGTACTCGTTTTCCTTCACCGCCATGCGCAACCAATGGCAGTAGTTATGGAGCACGATACCGAGTATAGCCACGCCACGCATGGCAGCACACTCGGCACGCGAGAGAGTCGGAGTATTATTTGAGTTTGTCATAATCAGTAGTATTCTTCATTATTCGCGGACGGCGCTCATCGTACTCACTGCTGAGGATATTGTACTTGGCGTGATAGTCCTTGCTATGTATTCCTGCGAGATACATCAACAGATGTGGCAGTGCGTCGGTCATATAGCGTTTGTCCTTGGCGGCAACAACCTGCTGGTATATATCGCCGTGTTCCTCAATGAATTGCGGAGAACAGTAAATCCAGAACGGGATGTCGAACTCAGCATGCGCCAGTCGCGAGGTGATGGCTGTGGAGTGCATACGACAGTAGAAATGCAAATCGCCTTCGTAGCATTCCTCACCGTGGTCGGGCACATACAGAACGATGGCGTCCTTGTCATCAAACTTCTTCACTATCTCGCTCACCACCGAGTCGTTGTAGAGCACGGCATTGTCGTAGTCGGCAAGTACCTGTCGCTCGAAGGCCTTCAGATGTGGCTTTGCCTCGGTGTATTCGTCACGATGGAATTTCTTCCTGTCCTGAGGACAACGCTGACGGTAGAGCACATGCTGACCGATGAGGTGGAACATGGTGAGGTTATACTGGCTGGTGGTGTCCTTCAACTGTTCGTACACTCTCAGCAGGTCTTCGTCGAAGGCGTATTTCTTGGTGTTGCGGGCATCGAACTGTGCTTCGGAGAGTTTCGGATCGTTGATGAAGAAACCACCCGAGAAGTCATACACAGCCTCTTTTGCCTTTGGCAGGAACTGGTTGGTGATGAAGGTGACGCGATAGCCCGAGGCTTTGAAAAGCTCAGGGAACAGCGGATAGTCGCACCACTCGCCCTCATCGCCGACGGTGTAGGTGGAGAACATCAGTTTGAACATAAAACTGGTGAGGTTCCACGGACATATCACATCCGAGAATTTCACGAGTCTTCCCGTCTGTTCCAGTTCCACCTGCCGAGGGGTTGTCGGTTGCCAGTAGCCGTATTGCTGTGAGTGGTGTCTCGAAAAACTCTCACCGAATATCACCACTATTTCAGGCACAGTATGCGAACAAGAGTCAACCACTATATCATCGCAAGCCTTCTGGAGTTTCTTTATCTGTCCTGCGGTGAGCGAGTTGGCGTATGCACTGAAAGCCATTCTGTAGGCAGGCTGGTACATCACCCCGTGGTCTTTCTCGGTGAGAATATGTTCCACCTCACCGATGTTCTTCGCGGTCATGAGTCGCCACACGCCCTTTTTGTTCTGCCACGACTCACAGCCCGTCCAGATGGTTGCTGCGAGGAGCACCACACCGAGCACCGGGGCTATGACACTGCTGGCTAATTCCTTCACTGGTTTCGACCATCGTAGTTTCCTTCGGAGCAGTTTGCCCACAATCACTATCATGGCATGTGCAAGAACAATGAGGAGGATTGCTCCCACCTTGCCGAAGATGACATCGGCTGAGAACACCGTCTGGAAGAACTCTCCTGCCTCGTCGCTGTTGGTCTCGGCAATGAGCATCATCACTGTCGGAGTCATCGTGGTGTCGTATTTCCAGAAACAGTACACATCGACGATAGCCACGCCATAGAGCAATATATACAACAAACGCTTCACCCAGGTTCTCGCCGTCTTAGGTAGCAACCACAGGATGAAGCATAATATGCTGACATCGAAAAACAGTTCGGTATATAGGTTTTCGTACAGATGTGCGTTTTTCACATGCGGTATCGTCAGCACCGCCACAACACACCCGAGCACATACATCATCACGCCGAACAGTCCGTTCGCCGTCCATATCTCCGCAATTTTTCCGAATACCTTCCTCATTTCTAATTACCGAAAACAAAACTATTAAAGCACCTCCCCATAAGGGGAGGATGGGAGGGGCTTTATTTCACTTCCACCACTTCCACGGTGAATATCAGTGTCGAGAATGGAGGAATATTGCCTGTCTTCTGACCACCGTAGCCGAGGTCGCGAGGGATATACAACTCCCACTTCGAACCTTCCGGCATCATGCATAGCGCCTCGGTCCATCCTTTTATCACCTGCGAAGGTTTGAAAGTTGTGGTGTTAGGATTGCGCTTGTAAGAACTGTCAAAGACAGTACCATCGATGAGTTTTCCCTCATAGCGAACTGTCACATCATTATCCATCGTTGCCACCTTACCGGTGCCCTGTGTTATCACCTTATATTGCAATCCTGAAGGCAGGGTGACAACGCCCTCCTTTGTTTTGTTCTCTTCAAGCCAGTGTGAGTTGTCGCTGATATACGACTCCTCTGCCTGACGCATCTCCGCGAGAGCCTTGTCCACATTTCTGCCTTGTGGAACCATGAAGTAACCACTACCGAGGAATGCCAGCAATGCTATCGCCACTACCACGACAGCTATCATCGAGGTCCACGACTGGTTGTTCTTGTTTTTCTTTGTGTTTCTGGCAGTCTGCTGTCCTGTTGTTACTGCCTTCTTTGTATTCTTTTTCTTTGCCATAATGATTGTATTTTCATTTTCTCGGCTAAATTACTACTTTTTTTTGAAAACAAACAAAGAAGGAAGTATTTTTTACTGCCACGCGCTTAATTTATATTCTGATTCTACGCGGCGTTCCAGTTTGTCGTCGAGCATCGGGAAGAAATCCATGCCAGTGATTTTCTCTATCTCATCGACACTGCACGCAGCATCACTCATTGTCTGACGCGAGCCATCGTTGCTGTAATAGAACCCTATCGCCTTCTCCTTGCCTTTACGCAACGACAGCACAACCTTGAAAAAACCATCAGGCACGGCAACATCCACACCATTGCCAACCATCCTCGGCGCAGCATTCTTAGATACCGGTCCACAGACGATATACACGCTACCCTCCTTCACTGCCCAGCGGCGGCAGGCACTCTCGAGATGCTCCCACCAAGTACCGTTCAGCGTACGGTCCTGAGGACACATATTGCTCATGTAGAAGCACTCGTTCATGGCCTCCACATCCCATTTATTGTCGCCCGCAGGGCACATGTGACCACGGTCGTAGCCAGTTCCTTTGTAAGCCCAACCCTCGAGACGGTTCTTGCGTGGCACCTGTGGATCAGGAAAGAAATCTTTCGAGCGGCGTACTCTGGTGGCGCTCGCCTCATCTGCAGTGAGTTCCCATGCCACCCAGTTTGGAGTATTTGTCTTTATATTATAAGATAAGGTGTAAGCCTTATGTGTGATGACAATCTCCGGAGTCTTCTTCAACTTCGCCGACTGTTCCATCTTCTGTCCGAACGAACCCATCACCACGAAAAGCGCAACCATCAAAGCAAGCATTCTTTCTTTCATTCTTATAAATTTTATTCACTTCTTTGACGCATATATTGGCAACAAGTAAAGCCGCAATCATACAAAAAAAGCGCTTAATTGACTAAATTATCGATTAATTACGCGATTTTGGGCAGTAATTAAGCCAAATTAAGCGATAATTAAGTTTATATTAATTATACAAAGGTATCTTTGCGACATAAAACAACTGAAACCCCTAAAAGCAAAACAACTAAAACCGCATATCATTATGAAAACTTCAATCCTTTCACTCGCATTCCTGGCAATGACCACCGGCGCATCGGCTCAGACTACCGTTTGCCAGAATGACAACTGCAACATCAAAATCGTTGACGGGCTTCCTGAAAACCCATTCATCAGACATATCTATGCTGCCGACCCTTCTGCTCATGTATGGAAGGACGGTCGTCTGTATCTCTACCCTTCTCATGATGTTGATCCTCCTCGTGGCTGCGACCTGATGGACAAGTATCATGTGTTCTCTACCGACGATATGATTCACTGGAAGGATCATGGCGAGATTCTGAACTCGAGTCAGGTGGAATGGGGACGCGAAGAGGGTGGCTTCATGTGGGCTCCTGACTGTGCTTACAAGAACGGCAAATATTATTTCTACTTCCCTCACCCTACTGGCACCGACTGGAACAACACTTGGAAGGTGGGCGTGGCAGTGAGCAAATATCCTGACCGCGACTTCAAGGTGCTGGGATACATGGAGAGCCTCGGTGACCCATTCGCAATGATCGACCCATGTGTGTTCGTCGATGACGATGGTAAGGCTTACTTCTATTATGGTGGGGGCGGTCGCTGTGTAGGTGCTCCACTCAAAAAGAACATGACCGAGCTGGCTGAACCTCTCCGCCCAATGGAGGGTTTGCAGGATTTCCATGAGGCTACATGGGTTCACAAGCGTAATGGCATCTACTATCTGTCGTATGCTGACAACCATGTTGAGGATGGTAAGGGCATGAACCGCCTGTGCTATGCTACAAGCAACTCGCCAATGGGTCCTTGGACCTACCGTGGTGTTTACCTCGATGTTACCGGTTGCGACACCAGTCACGGTTCGATCGTGGAATACAAGGGCGAGTGGTATGCTTTCTATCACAACCAGTCGATAAGCGGCATGGGCAACCTCCGTTCACTGTGTGTGGATAAGCTGGAGTACAATGCCGACGGTACCATCAAAATGGTAAAACAAAGAAAATAAGCCCCCCGCCCCCAAAGGGGGAGTAAGGGAACTCTAGGAAAAGCCCCCCAGCCCCCAAAGGGGGAGTAAGGGAACTATGGAAAAAAATGTAAATAATAAAGGATAAAAAAGGTAATAAGGTTGATTATGTTGAGACGACAATTTATGAATTGTTTGATACTCCTGGTATGTTGCGCAGTGAATGCAGCGACATACCAGGGCTCAACTGTCTATGAGTCCTACCGCGGACTGGTGATGGCCGGCTATCAGGGATGGTTCAACGCCCCTGACGATGGTGCAAACCGTGGCTGGTATCACTACACTGCAAGAAAAGGATTCTACCCTGGCTCGTGTACTATCGACATGTGGCCGGAGGTTGACGAGTATGAGAAACTGTACGAGTCGCCATTCCGTTTCGAGGATGGCACATTCGCTAAATTACCTTCACCTTACGATTACTCCACTGTAGACACCCATTTCCGCTGGATGCAGGAATACGGCCTCGACGGTGTGTTCATGCAGCGCTTCGTCGGTGAGGTGAGCAACCCATCGGGCAAAAACCATTTCAACAAGGTACTGAGCAACGCCATGACGGCTGCCAACAAGTATGGCAGAGCTATTTGCGTGATGTACGACCTCAGCGGAATGCCTAAGAACGGTGTCGAGGTGCTTATAAATGATATAAAAGAGGTGGCGGCGGAGCATTCGCTGATGTCACACAAGGACAACCCGTCGTATCTCTACCATAACGGCAAACCACTGGTGACGGTGTGGGGACTGGGATTCAACGACCATCGTCGCTACGGACTGGAAGAGGGCCGACAGATAGTATCTGCACTGAAAGAGTTGGGATTCAGCGTCATGATCGGAGTACCAACCCATTGGCGCGACCTTGAAGACGACACAGAACCTGATCCTGCGTTGCACGACCTTATCCGTCAGTGCGACATCGTGATGCCTTGGTTCGTGGGCCGTTACAAGGAGAACACCTTTGACAAGTTCAAACCTCTTATAAAGAAGGATATCGCGTGGGCGAAGAAGAATAAGGTGGACTATGCTCCACTGTGCTTCCCTGGATTCTCATGGCAGAATATGCGGTTCCCACAGGATCTGCACGATTTCACTCCTCGCAACAGTGGTAAGTTCTTCTGGAAACAGTTGCAGTTTGCCCTCGATGCCGGTGCAGAGATGATATACATCGCGATGTTCGACGAGATAGATGAGGGTACGGCGATATTCAAATGCGCCAAGAGAGTGCCTCTCGCCTACCCTGGCAGTACATTCGTGCCTATCGATGAGGATATACCGAGCGATGAGTATCTCAGGCTGGCTGGAAAAGCGGCAGCCGTTCTTCATCAACGATTTTCATTAATTTCATTATATTAACTTAAACTTTTATTACTTATGAACAAAAAGTCTATTAAGGCCTTGCTTTGCGGAGCGGTGTTCTCTGTAGCATTAGGCGGAATGTTCACAGCATGTAGTTATGACGACAGCAGCCTCGACGAGCGTGTATCCGTTCTCGAAGGTATGATGTCTGAGATTAAAGGTCAGCTCAGCGCTTTGCAGCAGGCTGGCGCAGCTATCAAGTCGGCTCATCAGAATGCTGATGGCGCTTGGGTATTGGAACTCTCTGACGGTCAGGTTATCACTCTCTCAGGTGGCGCTGGCATCAAGGTAGTAGAGACCGACACAAACTTCATCTTCACTGTTGACGGTGTTGACTATGTAATCCTCAAGGGTGCAGCTGCTGCATCGCTCATCTACAGCCCAGAGTATGAGGATGGTCTCGTTGTTATCGAGAACACTGACCCTGTGATGGTTAGCTTCCTCGTTAGCGGCAAGGAAATCAAGAACCTCGACGGCGCTACATTCGGCGTTATGGAGGCTCACGAGTTGAAGACTCGCGCTGCATCAAACAACAGTAGTATGTTCAAGACCGTTGAAGGTGCTACTATCAACGGTAACATCCTCAACGTACCTGTAAAGGCTCTCGGCGTTGACGCTGACAAGAAGTATGCTCTCTGCGTTGTTGCTGAGGTGAACGGTGTTGAGTATGTTTCTAACTACTTCACTGTAAAGATGGGTCCTAACTACTACTTCTCAACAGAGGATCTCGAGGATTATGGTTTCGCAGCAAGCGTTACTGACGCTGTAAAGGGCGACCAGAATGTTTGGACAGCTACTCTCCCAGTGGCTCTCGAGGACGGCGTTGACTTCGCTTCATTGTTCACAGGTCTTCCAGAAGGCTGCACATTCGAGATTGGCCAGCAGGTAGCAAACGTTTCTCCAGAGGCTCTCACAGCACTCCGTTCAGGTCTTGCTTCTGATGGTAAGTTCGACTTCACAATGCGTCCTGGTCAGGACTTCGCTGGTGGTTTCGTTGTTAATATTGTTCTCAACGATGTTGTTAAGATGAAGGTTAACTGGATCTATGTTGACCCAATCAAGAATGTTGACTTCAAGGGTGTTTACAACGGCAAGTGTGGTGCTCACATCGAGATTCGCGGTGGAGACGCTCAGCCTTACGAGTGGTTGCCAGCAGGTGTGAACGACATCGATATGGCTAAGGACTTCAGCGATGCTGCTGACGGTACTATCACTTACAGCCCAATGCACGATGGTGGTCGCTTCATCAACGAGCTTTGGACTCAGTACACAGCAGAATTGAAGGATAAGGGTGATATCATCTACCACGATGGTACTCGCTATGTAACTGGTGACCTCGGTACAAAGCTTGCTAAGGGTTCACGCGGTGTTTACTGGACATCACACCAGATTTCTGTAGGTTCTTCTAACCGTCGTAACCTCGATCGTCCATTCGACGAGGGTTCTGACGATAACATCGCATGGTGCGGTGGTAACTGTAACGGTGAGTTGACATGGGACGGTCTCCCAGGTGAGGGTCGTGTACTCCTCGGTATCGATCTCAAGGAGAACGGTCACCTCGTAACAACCGAGAACTATCAGGGTTGGAACATGCGTATCGGCGTATGGATTTACTACGAGTACCTCTACGGTCAGGCTTGCATCGGTGGTGATGCTCTCGTATGGACATGGCTCAACCGCCGCGCTTGTCCAGACGGCGTTGACGATGGTTACATCATCAGAGCTCGCGACGGTCAGCTCTAAGATTTAGGCTTATCGGGATTAGGTGGCACCTCCTATATATAATATAATAAGGTGGAGGTGCCCACCGGTCCTTCCCACAATAATCATAAAAAAAGAAAATATGGGAAAGAATATAATTCAAGCAATCAGAAACAGCATCTCCGGCTCCGGAAAGAGTGTGGTGATAATGCTGTCCTGCCTGATGGCTTCGCTGCAGCTCTCGGCGCAGACCCGAAATGTGAAGGGTACTGTGCTTGACCCTGCGGGCGACCCGGTCATCGGTGCAACGGTACGCGTTGAGGGTACTCAGCGTGCCACCGTAACCGATGCTGACGGTGTGTTCCAGATTCAGGCAACAACCAAAGATAAGATCCGTGTCTCGTATGTGGGTATGAACGATGCAGTGGTTACAGCCAACAAGGCTACCATCGCCATCAACCTCACTGACGACACCAACCTCATCGACGAACTCGTGGTTGTAGGTTACGGTGCTCAGAAGAAGGCTACCCTCACCGGTGCTGTCAGCGCCATCACCAACAAGGAGATCGTAACCACAAAGAGTGAGAGCGTGGTAAACATGCTCTCGGGTAAGATCCCTGGTGTGCGTATCACACAGATGTCTTCACAGCCTGGTGCTTACGACAACAAGATTGATATCCGTGGTATGGGTGATCCATTGATCGTGGTCGATGGTATCTCACGCGACAAGGCATACTTCGGCCGTATGGACGCCAACGAAATCGAAAGCATCTCTGTACTGAAGGATGCTTCGGCTTCTATCTACGGTGTGCGTGCTGCCAACGGTGTTATCCTCGTTACCACAAAGCACGGTACCAACAACGGTAAAGAGAAGTTCAATGTAACCCTCTCTACAAATTGGGGTTGGCAGAGCTTCCTCTATATCCCTGAAACTGCTTCGGCTACTACACACATGCTCCTCATGAACGAGAAGTACAAGTATGGTATCAACGACAACTACCCTTCTGTACACAACGATGCTCGCTACTCATGGGAGAAGATGATGGAATACAGCGCTGCAAAGAATCCAGGTACCAACTGGACCAAGGAGCTCTTCGACACTAACGTGCCACAGCAGCAGCACAACATCTCTATCGACGGCTCTTCAAAGAAGATCGACTACTTCGTGAACCTCGGTTACCTCGAGCAGATGGGTGCTTACAGTTCAAAGTCAATGAACTATGACCGTTGGAATTTCCGTTCGAATGTTGATGCTCGCATCACCGACCGTATCAAGCTCGGTGTTCAGTTGAGCGGATACATGGACGAGCGCAACGAGCCTTTCACCGACATCTGGGCTGTTTACAAGAAGGCATGGACATATCGCCCTACATCTGAGGCTTACCTCAATGGCGACCGCTCAATGCCTGCATACGACACTGAGATGCTCGAAAGCGAGAACCCTGTGGCTGCCATCAACAGCGACTACACAGGTTATCGCAAGTATAAGAACGTGAACTTCAACGGTGCTGTGACTCTCCAGTACGACTTCAAGTATGTGAAGGGTTTGAATGCAAAGGCATTCTACAGCTATGACTATAGCACAACAAACAACACAGAGTTGAAGAAGTCATACTATCTCTATCGTGATATGGGAGATGGCGAGATTGCAAAACTCGAGCGTAACAGCCCTGGAACTCTCCGCCGCCAGACAAATCCTTACTACGGTAATGTGATGCAGCTCTCTCTGAACTACAACCGTAAGTTCGGCGATCACAATGTTGCTGGCCTCCTTCTCTTTGAGGAGCAGTATAGCAACGGCGACAACTTCTACGCTCAGCGCTCAATGATGCTTGCCAGTGAATATCTCATCGCAGGTGAGACTGAGGAGCAGATCGGTGCTGCCGACAAGGGCGGTATCTGGGACCAGACTCGTAGAGCTCTCGTTGGTCGTGTGAACTACGACTACAAGGGTCGCTACATGGTGGAGGCTGCATTCCGTGAGGACGGTTCTTCAAAGTGGGCTAAGGGCCACCGTTGGGGCTTCTTCCCATCAGTAAGCGTTGGTTGGCGTGCAAGCGAGGAACCTTGGTTGAAGAAGGCTGTGCCTTACCTCACAAACCTCAAGTTGCGTGCTTCTTATGGTGAGATGGGTGATGACGCTGTTGCTGGTAACTACCCTCCTACTTCGGTTGGTTACAACCTCGAGCAGCACATGAGCTGGTTCTACGGCAACACCTTCATGCAGGGCGTTTCTCCAACATCTATTCCAAACCCTAACCTCACATGGTACACCGCTAAGACCTACAACGCAGGTCTCGACTGGGATCTCTGGAACGGTATGTTCAGCGGTACTGTTGAACTCTTCAAGCGTCATCGCGACGGCTTGCTCGCATCTTCTTCTGTAATCCTCCCTGGAACAGTAGGTGCCGATATGCCTCAGGAGAATATGAACAGTGATGAGACCTTCGGTTGGGAAATCTCTCTCGGTCATCGCAACCGTGTTGCTGATGTGAACTACTGGGTTAACGCTCAGATTTCTGCTACAAAGAACCGTTTCGACCGCAATGTACAGGCTAATGGTCAGAACTCTTACGAGAACTGGCGCAACCTGAACCTCTCTGGTCGTAACAAGGATATCTGGATGAGCATCGCAGAGGCTGGCCGCTTCGATAACATCGAGCAGATTCAGCATCACTCTGTAACTGGTGGTGGCTACGGACAGGGCACTCTCCCTGGCGACTACTACTACGAGGACTGGAACAACGACGGTATCATCGACGGTAACGACGAGCATCCAGTGGCTACATTCAACATGCCTGTATTCAACTACGGTATCTCTCTCGGTGCTGACTGGCGCGGTATCGACCTCAGCATGAACTGGCAGGGTGCTGCTGGCGTTTACAACTCTTACGGTGAGGTATTCACCGAGGTTGGTCCATTCAATGGTGGCGCTGCACTCAGCATCTACACTGACCGCTGGCACACTGCTAACATCGACGACGACCCATGGAACCCTGCTACACAGTGGGTTGAAGGTCTCTACCCTGTTACTGGTCACAGCTTCAGCAGCTATGCAACAGGTATCAAGAACACCTCTTACCTCCGTCTGAAGAGTCTCGAGGTGGGCTACTCATTGCCTCGCACATGGATGAAGTATGCTGGTATCCAGAGCGTGAGAGTATATGTCAACGCATATAACCTCCTCACTTTCACTGGTATCGACAACATCGACCCAGAGCGTCCTGGTAGCCGTGGTATCAACGGTGGCGGCGAGAATGCTTCGCTCTTCTACCGCTATCCAGTGAACCGTACATTCAATATTGGTGCAACAGTAAAGTTCTAAACATCGATGGCTATGAAAAAATCTAAATTATATTTGTTTTTGTTAGCGTTATCGTCATCGTTATCGCTTTCGCTAACATCATGCCAGGATCTTGATCTGGAGCCAAAAGATGTGCTTGGTGAAGAGATTCTGTTCAAGAATGACTATGGTATCCAGAAGTATATGGCTCGTATCTACAACGAGCTCCCTATCGAGGACTTCAACTTCGACCTCAACGGTTCGAACCCAGGCTTCGGCTATGCTGCCGGTGGCTACCACAATGGTAACAACTACTGGGAGGCATTGAAGGGCTACAGCGGTTCGCTTGCTCTCGAGAGCACTGGTCGTAGCACCGGCTCTGACATGCGCCGCTCGTTCGACTACTGGCCTTACGGTCGTATCCGCGACATCAACAACTTCATTGCAAAGTTGCCTGCTTATGAGGCAGAACTCGACGCAGAGACCTACGAGAATGCTCTCGGCGAGGCTCATTTCCTCCGTGCGTTCTATTATTTCGGTATGGTAAAGCGTTACGGTGGTGTGCCTATCGTTGATGAGGTTCAGAATCCATTGGCCGACGTAGAGACACTCCAGTTGCCTCGTTCTACTGAGTACGACTCATGGATGTTCATCCACGACGATCTGCAGTACGCTATGGAGCATGCAAGCAAGGACAAGAAGAACACTGGTCGCGCTAACCGCTACTCAGCTGCTGCGCTGATGGCTCGCGCTATGCTCTTCGCTGGTTCTGTTGCTAAATATGGTCACAACACCGGTATCACTGGTGTGGCTGTTGACCAAGGCCTCCAGGGTATGGATCAGGATGTGGCTCGCGAGTTCTTCCAGTATGCATACGATGCTTGTAAGTTCATTGGCGATGCTGGTTTCACACTGCATCAGGGCAAGGACAAGGAGGCTGGCTATGTTGAGACCTTCGTAACAGAGACCGAAGAGGATATCTTCGTGAAGCGTTACGGTTCGGTTGAGTCACGCGACACATACGACAAGTCCGCACTTCTCCACTGTTGGGATGCGCTCACACTTCCTGTCGGTACCAACCTCTCAACAGCCGTTGGTTGCTGTATCCAGCCAGTATGGGAGCTCATCAGTCTCTACGAGATGCCAAAGCTCGTTGATGAGGAAGGCAAGCCAGTTCGCTTCAACACTATGGAAGAACTCTGGAACAACGGTGAGATGGAGCCTCGTTGCCGCGCTAACTTCTACTTCTCTGGTATGAAGGAGAGCGTGTCTGGTCAGGTTATCAACACCCAGACTGGTGTTTACTCTTCTTATCCTGGTACAGCTCTCGACGGTTGTCCTGAGAATGCAAAGACTGAGAACGACTACAACAACCAGTTCCGTACACTCGTTGACGACCCAGGTAAGAATTCCATCATCGATCATCTCGATGACGGTACTCCTGTTTATAACCGTGGTCAGTATGGTTACTACAACGGTCTCGGTGATGAGGGTACTTCATACACCGGTACATACGTTCGTAAGTATGTGAACCCAGCAGCTGCTGCTTCAACCCGTACTCTCTTCGGTAGTGGTCAGACTTTCAAGGTGTTCCGTTACGGTCAGGTGCTCTGCGACTGGGCTGAGGCAGCCTACGAGCTTGGTATCGAGACAACAAACAATGCACTGAAGGAAGAGGCTATCAAGCATGTGAACGAGATTCGCGACCGTGCTGGTGCTCACTCTTACACTTATGTAAGCACCCCTCAGGATGTAGGCTCTGAGCTCTATGGCTTCGAGGTTGACGAGAACCTCCAGTACATCCGCGACGAGCGTCGTCGTGAGCAGTGCTTCGAGAACCTCACCTACTGGGACAACATCCGTTGGCGTATCGCTGACTCTATGTTCGACAATGCTTATCTCCCTCACTCTTTGTGGCCATTCTATGTGGCTTCTGAGAAGAAGTTCATCTTCCTCACACCTGGTGAGTATCATCTCGGTCGTCGTATGACATTCCAGAAGAAGTGGTACTACGATCAGCTCCCTGGTGGCGAAATCGCAAAGAATCCAAACATCATCCGTAATGAGGGTTATTAATCAACTGATAATGAATACGAAGAATATGAAGAAATATATTTATAGTTTCCTGGTTGCAGTATCGGTCATGGGACTTACATCTTGTATGGAGGTCGACAACTTTGACGAGCCTGAGGCACAGATCAGCGGTAAGATTATCGACAAGACTACCGGCGAGAACTATCTCACCGATCAGGGCGATGTCCACCTGCGTATCTGGGAGAAGAGCTACAGCCTCAATCCAGCTCCACAGGATCTCAATGTGAAGGGCGATGGTACCTATCACCGCGAGAAACTGTTCGCAGGTACTTACGACATGCTTGCCTACGACGGTTCGTGGTGGCCATGCGACACTATCCGCAATGTCGCTATCGGTAAGAGCAACAGCGCTACACAGAACTTCGAGGTTACTCCTTATCTCAAGATCAAGGATTTCCAGTGTTCGCTCGGCGAAGAGACTGCTGATGGTATGGTGGTTCTCACCATGTCGTGCCGTCTGTTTGCACCTATCACAGAGGAATTGCCTCAGGTACGCGAGATCCGTCCGTTCATCAGTATCAACGAGCATTGTGGTGCTTCAAACCACCTCGATTACTACTACAAGGACGAGTATCGCATCAACCTGCGTAAGAGCTGGAGCGCTCTCGGTGACATGACCACCGGCGAGGGCAACACCACTTACGAAATCAAGGTTCCTGTGAAGCGTGGCTATCACTACTGGGTCCGCATGGGTGCTAATGTGAATGATGTTCACATGAAGTATAATTATTCTGAGATCAAGGAAGTAGTGGTGCCATAACCGCTGCTCCTTGGCATAACTAGAATTTTTCTATGCAGAAAAAATATCTATCTATCAAGTTGGTCGGCATGGCTCTCGTGGCTATGCTGGCCGCTTGCGGTGAAAACAATGATGTCATTCCACCGGCTATCGAACCAGAAAAGCCTGGCACCGACGAGCCTGTGACTCCCGACCGCTCCGACTATAACAGTCTGGGCGAGGGCTTCGTGGCTCACAAGGAAGGCGATCCTTACAACACCTACATGGGTCTTGTGATGACTGGCTATCAGGGATGGTTCGGTACTCCTGGCGATGGTTCACCGATGACTCAGGTGCCTAACCAGGGTTGGTATCACTATCGCGAGAACGAGATGTTCCGTCCAGGAGTGCTGCGCAACAGTATCGACTTCTGGCCAGACATGTCGGAGTATCAGGTGAAATACACTCCTGGCGAGCAGTATCCTGCACAGCCTTCGGGCACTTCGGCTTACAGCGCGTCTCCGTTCCTGTTCAGCGATGGCTCACACGCACAGTTGTTCAGCTCGTACGATGAGAGTACTGTGATGCTCCATTTCAAGTGGATGCAGCAGTACGGCATCGACGGTGCTTTCATGCAGCGTTTCGTGGGCGAGATTCTCTCTGCCGATCATAAGGATCACTTCGACACAGTGCTCCGCCACGCTATGAAGGCGAGCAACGAGTACAAGCGTGCCATCTCGGTGATGTACGATATGAGCGGATGCAGCGAGAATATGCTGGGCACAATGGTTAACGATGCACAGGCTCTGATGAACGAGTATGCTCTCAACGATCGTTCTAAGCAGAAGTTCTATCTCTATGAGAACGGCAAACCGCTGTTGGCTTTGTGGGGTGTGGGCTTCAACGACAATGCTCATCCGAAACCATCGGTTCTGATGAAGTATGTAGAGCAGCTTCAGGCTCAGGGTTGGAGCATCATGCTCGGCTGTCCTGCCTATTGGCGTCAGGGTGGCAACGACTGTGTTACCGGTGCTGAGCACACAGCTCTCATCAACCTCATCAAGAAGTGCGACGCATTCATGCCTTGGTATGTGGGTCGTTTCGGTTACGATAACTTCGGCAATGACGATTGGCAGAACCGCATCAAACAGGATATCGAGAAGGCTAAGACATTCAGCACAAAGGATCATAAGGTCGTTTATGCTGTTCACACCTTCCCTGGTGGTTCCGACCGTAACATGCATCCAAACAACGGCTATCCTGGCGGCGATGGTACCAACACCGGTTTCCGCTTCGGTGGTAAGTTCTTCTGGAAGCAGCTCTACTGCGACATCAAAAATGGTGCAGAGGCTATTTATGTGGGTATGTTCGACGAGATGGACGAGGGTACGGCAATCTTCAAGCAGATGCACGTCAGCGAGGTGCCAAGCAATATCCCTTATCCTTTCAACAGCGTACCGACTTCGGGCGACTACACCTATACTAATGGCGGTACCGACTATTGGGTGACCTTCACAACAAAGGACACCTACGGCACTTCATCAAGCCAGAAGACAGGTTCGGATGTTCGTTGGTGTGAGAAGGCAAGCGACCTGAACATCAAGTTCCAGGGTATCGACGATAATCTCCCTACCGACCACTATCTGTGGATCACTGGTCAGGGTGCGAAGATGCTCGTTGGCGACATCAAGATGACAGAGGAACTGCCAAAGAGGTAATTTCCCCCCAGAACAATTTTATGTACAACATGAAAAAATATATATTTGCAGGCATGGCATCCTTGGTGATGTCCATGCCTCTTTCAGCACAGATCACTTATCCGCAGACGATGGAGATGCACAACCCGCTGTTCACACAGTTCGGTTCCCCAATGTTCAACAACCCCGATCAGTACGGCAACCTCTACACTGCCGACCCTTCGGCTCATGTGTGGGCTGACGGCCGTCTGTATGTGTATGCTTCGCATGATATGGAACCAGCACAGGGCTGCGACCGTATGGATCGATACCATGTGTTCTCTACCGATGATATGCTCCATTGGACTGACCATGGCGAGATTCTCAAGGCCGACGATCTGAAGTCTATGGGCTGGGACTGTGCAGGATTCATGTGGGCGCCAGACTGTGCGTACAATCCTGCCGACGAGACATACTACTATTATTTCCCACATCCAACCGACCTGGCTCACTGGGGCACCACATGGCGCATCGGTGTGGCTACGAGCAAGAACCCTGCCGAGGGGTTCCAGACTATCGGATGGATTGAGAATGTTCCGCCACATATCGATCCATGTGTATTTGTCGATGATGACGGGCAACCTTATCTCTATGTAGGTGGTGGCGGCAAATGCTTCGGTGGCAAACTGCGTCACGACGACTGGACAAAGCTCGATGGCGAGATGCAGCCAATGACCGGACTGGTGGATTTCCACGAGGGTACATGGGTGCATAAGCACAACGGCACATACTATCTGTCGCATCCCGACAATCATGGTGGCGATGGCAACAATATGCGCTACGCCATGGGTAACAGTCCACTCGGACCTTGGGTGGACAAGGGTGTAATCCTCTACCCTACCGGTTGTGAGACTTCCCACGGCTCTATCGTTGATTTCAAGGACAAGGCATATCTGTTCTATCACTGTTGTAATGTATCGGGCAAGGGCGAACTCCGCTCTGTATGCGCCGACGAGATAACATACAATGAGGATGGCACGCTGAACGTGGTACGCAACTGGGGCTCTCCATTCGCCGGCACACTACCAGTACTGGATACTAACGGCATGACCTTCGAGGGCGAAGACTTCAATGTCGGTCCGCTGAACTACGGTTTCTACAAGCATGCAGACTATGCGAAGGGTAACAACACAACCTATCGTGACGATGAATATCAGTTTGTCAACACCATTGACGGTCGTGTGTGTGCACAACTCACCAAGAGCGAGTGGGCTCGCTATTCGTTCAAGGTGAACAACCCTGGTCGATACAGTGTCGTTGTAACAGTAAAGTCGGCAAGCGGCACATCGCAGTTCCATCTCAGCATGAACGGCGATCATATCGTTCCGAAGTCGTATGTGGGCACATCATGGAAGCCTGTCGAGGCTGTTGATGTAATCATCC
>JAUNIK010000001.1:26659-34258 GCA_030523505.1 Prevotellaceae bacterium
GAGCATTATCTCGACATGCGTATCGACAACGGAAGCGTATATATCGACAAGATTGAACTCATCCCTGCCGCTCCTTACGAGGGCAGAGTTTACGACAAAGGCAACCACGATGTCCCAGGCGTCGTGGAGGCCGAGGACTTTGATTTCGGTGGTGAGGGCGTAGCATATCATGATGCTACCCCCACCCAGAATCAGGGTGGCTACAACTATCGCACCGAGCCGAAGGATATCGGTGTGGATATAGAAAACAGCGAGGGAAGCATCCACAGTTCGTGGGGCTCATCGGGTGAATGGATGAAATACACCGTCAACTGCACTCAGGATGGTATGTATGATGTTAGTTGCCGTGCTGTCAATGCTAATGGTGGAGGCTTGTTCAACATGCATCTTATCGTTGATGATGTATATGTCTATGACCTCGTGTCATACCAAGGTCCTGCCGGCAACTGGAGTGCGAGTGCCTATGGCTTCGCCACAACACATGATGTGGAGCTCACCAAGGGCAAGCATGTAATCACGGTATATCTGCATAGCGATGGAAATGTAGATTATCTGCAGTTCACCCGTACTGGCGACACAGCCGTCAGCACAGTGAATACTACTCCACTTTCCTCAGACTGTTATAATGTCAGCGGAATGAAAGTTCCATCAAATTCCAAGGGATTGGTAATAACAAACGGAAAAAAGGTTTTGCAATAAGCAGAACCTTTTTTAGCGATAGCGATGGCTTTTAACTCTTAACTTTTCGCTCGGCTCTGCCGCTTGCGTAGCGCAGAGGAGCAAGAACTTTTAACTATTATTTCGTCACTTCCATGAACGACTTATAATATGGTTCGCCCATGCTATTCTGATAAACCTTGCAGAAGTTGTCGTACACTTTCTTCGCAATTCCCTTGCGGTTGTTCTTGCAGTGTATGCTGCACTGTATGGCAAGGGCTTTATCATTGAATGGATCATGCTGCATTATCGTTTCGGCAATCTGCAATGCCTGATTGTCATTACCATCACGCTCGGCACGCCACAACAGACTGCTCAGCAATGCCAAGGCAGCTTCTGAATACTGTGCCTTGAACGGATCGAGCCATTCGTACGACATGTTTGGTACTAGCGGTCCTTTCAACAGCAACTGCAATGTGCGAGCAATGTTCTTCTCGTCCTTCTGGCCGTCGTTTACTTTCTTCATCAGTTTCATCGCTGTAACATAGTCACACGTCACATTGCTACCGAAACGTATCTGATAATAAATCTTGTCGTTGTTGATTTCAGCCTCTCCAACCTTCTCCAGCAACATTCTCAATTTGCTGATGTTCACATTGCGGTTGTTGCGTGCCGAAGTCTCGCTCATGCTCTGCCAGATATTATCGTCGATATCGCGCATCTCGATGCCCTTGCTGTTCTTCTGGTTGTACAGGATGATAATCACCAGAAGGTCGCGCAGACGCTTTGAGAAACTTGAAGTGATATCATTTCCTTCCTTGTCAGTAACGGCAAAATTGCCAAGCAGCGTTATCGTGCCAGGTTTCACTGGTTGCGCAGTCTCCTCGGCATTAGGCTCTTCATTTGAAGGCTCATCAGGGGTTATTCCGGAGGTTATTCCTGAGGTTGTAACCTCTGGCACAGAAACATCAGCTTCTGCCTTTCGCTCCTCCTTTGGGGACTGTGGGGCTTTCTTCGATTTCGCTATCACCATCACCACTGCTATCGCAATCGCCATCGCTATCGCTAACATCCACCACAAACTTGATGAACTCTCACTGCTTTCATCAGCCCATTTGTCCATCTCTGGCACATAATCATCTTGCAATGGCAGGTCAACAGAACTGATCATGATATCATGCACCATGTCGTTCTTGCACTTGTTGATCACGACATACATCTTCCCGTTCTTCTTGCTCTCATAAAGACTGAAATTCATCTCCTTGAACTCAAAACGGGTGTTTATCTCGTTTGTCACGATATCCCAGCGTGGCTCGGTGAGCGATATGCGAATCAATCGACCGCCTTTGTTGGTTGTTGCGGCGTAGAACACATTCTTCTCTTTGTCGTAATACATCTCAGAAGCCATCTGGAATGAAGTATTCTGCTCGGATTCTGTCTTCCACACCGTCTCCG
The DNA here is from genome assembly GCA_030523505.1 of Prevotellaceae bacterium. Lineage (GTDB taxonomy): Bacteria > Bacteroidota > Bacteroidia > Bacteroidales > Bacteroidaceae > Prevotella. The sequence goes on from JAUNIK010000001.1 coordinate 28,772, forward strand.
ACTTGCCAGTCTTAAGGTCAATGCTCACGAGGTCGTAGTAGTAGTTGCCCGGCAACTCCTGCTGACCGCTTTCATTACCGAAACCGCCGAAGATATACATCTTTCCGTCAACGATAGCCGCTGCACAACCGGTGCGAGGACTGATCTTCGGTGAGTATGCCATCTCCTTCACCTCGCCTGTGTACTGGTTGATGCGATACAGGTTGTTGCCGTATCTGTAGAAGCCGTAACCACCAAAGGCATACGAAATACTATCGTTAGCTCTTGCCCATGCGTGATTAGAATGCATCGGTTCCTCTGTAGGTTCTTCCTTGCTGCTCCATGTGTTGGTGGCGAAACTGAACTTCGACATTGTGCCCTTCTCTGTAGAGTAGTTCACGAGGGTGGCATCGTGGCTGTCGTAAAACAGATAATTCGAGTAGTTCATCACTCTGTGACCACCGGCTACATTTATATCGCTGTATTTCTTTGTCTTTGGATCGAAACATTTCACCTTGCCGTGCTCCACTACATAGAACACATCGTCATCGTCGTTGTATGTCACCTGTATTGGTTCTGACGACTGGAACGAGGTAACAAGTCTCCAGTTCACGTGGTTGTCGTAAATCCACTGTCCGTTGATGGCGCGAGCAGGTTTGTTATCAACCTCGTCAACACAGATGTCGGCCTTGTGTGCCATCAGTGGCCACATGTATTTTGCCTTGCCGTTGTGGGTGATGCTGATATTTCTCACGTTCATCGGAGCAACATCGAAATAGTTGCTCTCGTCGGTGTGCATACCGAAGGTCACAGTAGCTGTGCGGCTTTTCTTTATGTCGGCCTTCACGCTGATATGACTCTGACCGTATTTGAACACCACGTTGCTGTTTTTCCTGTCGAAACTGATGCTCACAGGGATATTCTCACCCGCATGTACATTATATTTAAGATGGTATATCTTTCCATCGCAGGCAATGGCTGGGTTATACGACTTCTCGTCCTGTGCAGAGAGCAGTGCATCTATATGATGTCCGTCGTCGGTCTTCACGCAAAAGATGTTTCCGAAGGTTGGCTCATCGCGCAGATCCATGTTGAATGTCATCACGCAATTATCGGCAATGCTTATCTCCTCGCCGTTATTGAGCAACAGTGATGTACGTTTTTCAGGGGTATATGAATGAGAGTTGAAGTGCAGGCCATTGTCATAGCCCATCATCCTCAACACCGTGAAAACCATAATAAACAATATAATACTCCTTCTGTGCATTCGTTCTGCGTTTTTTGTATTTCTATAACGAGGATTATTCAAAATCCGTGTTTGAGTTGCAAAAATAGCAAAAAATCACATAAAAAAAGACATTTTACTCGTTCTTTTTTTGAAATTAAGCGAAATTTAATTCGGAATTAATTAAAAATTAGGTGTATATTATATGTAGGAAAGTAACTTTGCATCATATTTTTCATTAACTAAAAACCATTACTATTATGACAAACTTTACCCAAAAGACTCTTGCAGTGCTTTTCGCCGCTGCTCTGTCAGGCTCAATGTGGGCTGGCACTCCTTTCAAATCAGTGACTCTCTCTAAGGCTGCTCCTGCTCGTGTCGAGGCTGAGGACTTCGACAAGGATGGTGACGGTGTTTCATTCCATTGGAATGTTGACCGCACCGACAAGAACATCGCCGACTATCGCAAGGCTGACGATCCAACAGCCGCTGTTTTCGCTTCTGGCGGTAGCAACGGTCATCATATCGGTGAGCTCGACGGTGGTGTGTTCACTGTATATACCGTGAATGTTGCAGATGCTGGTCCTTACAAGATTGTGATGGCTTGCTCAAAGGACAACGACCAGCCTCGCGACTATAAGTTCACTCTCGTAGGAACAGGCGTTGAGACATCGGGCGTTTTCTCTGACGATGCTCATGGCTGGGAGAACTTCGCTTCGAAGATCAATGCACAGATTGATTTCCCTGCTGCTGGCACATACGAAATAAAGTTCGAGACTGGTGGTGGCTACAATATCGACTATTTCGACTTCGCTTACGCTGCTGACTATGGTCAGGGCATGGAGATTCCTGGCACTCTCGACCTTCTGAAGTGGGACCTCGGTGGTGACGGTATCTCTTTCCATTGGGCTGCAATGACCAACGAAGGCCGTCCAAGTCCTAAGGGCGATGGCGATGAGCTCGGTCATACAAGTGGCGGCGACTGGGTTAACTACACTGTAAACGTGGCTCAGGCTGGTTACTATGATATGATTCCTGGTATCTCTTGCGGTCTCGACAGTAACATGGAGTTCACCCTCACTGATGCTGAGACAGGCAAGAACCTCTCGCCATACATCACATTCTCTTTCGAGAGCAATCACGCTTGGGGCAACTACGATGATTTCGGTGCTACTCCACAGGCTGTTTATCTCCCAGAAGGACAGATCACCATCCGTATGACATTCATCTCGGGCTTCAATGCTAAATACCTCACCTTCGCATACAGCGCAGATCAGTCGGCTCCTGATGTAAACTACGGACAGGGCATGGTTGTTCCTGGTCGTGTAGAGTTGTTGAAGTACGACCTCGGTGGTCTTGGCACATCTTATTATTGGGCACGCGAAGAGGCAGGCACCCGTCCAAGTCCTAAGGGCGATGGCGATGAGCTCGGTCATTCTTCACAGGGCGACTGGCTCAACTACACTGTTACAGTTGCCGAGGCTGGTTATTACAACATGAAGCCGGGCGTTACCAATGGCAGCGACCATCGCACAGTATTCGAGCTCAACAACGCAAAGACTGGCGAGAGCCTCCTCACATGCACTGTCGATGCTGACTACGGTGCAAAGGTTGTGAACCTCCCTTCTAACGGTTCTTGGGGCAACTACGACGATGAGCCATTCATCAACGACGCAGTACTTCTCCCTGCTGGTGAGGTTACAATGCAGTTCAAGTTCCGCGAGGAGTTCAATGCTCGTTTCCTTGAGTTCGTAAAGAGCGAGACAAGCAACATCCAGAATGTCAATGCTTCTACCGAAGGCAAGTGGTATAACCTCCAGGGCATCGAGGTAGCCGCACCTACAAAGGGTGTCTTCATCCACAACGGAAAGAAGGTTGCTTTTTAACAAACAAATGAAAAATCAGAAAAATTGAAAAGTCCATTATCTATCCTCATGCTGTCTGCGTCTGTCTTCGTACATGCGCAGACAGTGCATAAGACTGAGCACGGCATAGTGACTCATATCCAAGGACAGCGCATAGAATTGACTTTCTATGATGATGCCATAGTACGAATCACCAAGACTGAGAACCGCGAGTATGAGCTCTCGCCGGTGCCTGTGGTGACAATGCTTCCGCAGAAGGTGTCGCTCAATATCAGCGAGAAGGATGATGTGGCAGAGATTGCTACACCGGCTGTCACTGCTGTCATCAACAAACATTCGGGTGCTGTGACTGTTTGCGATGCGTCGGGCAGGGATCTCATCTCCGAGAAGGCATTCGGCGGTCAGTTCCTTCCTGCCAACTACGACGGCACTGCCTCGCATCTTGTGAAGCAGGCTTGGCGTCTGCATGAGGATGAGCAGGTGTTCGGTCTCGGACAGCAACAGACGGGACAGTTCTCGCAACGCAACCGTCGTTTCCGCTTGCAGCAAGAGAATATGATAATCTGCATGCCGTACTTCTACTCCACCCGTGGCTACGGACTGCTGTGGAACAATGCTTCTCCAACAGTATGGTCGGACAGCCGCAATGAGACGAGCTTCGAGTCGGACATGGGTTCTGCCGTCGATTATTATGTCATTGCCGGAGGAAATGCCGACAAAGTTCTCGCTGGTCTGCGCCGCCTCACCGGACATGCGCCGATGAACGCCCTCTGGACTTACGGCTACTGGCAGTCGCGCGAACGCTACACCAACCAAGAAGAGATTGTCGATGTGGTGCGCCGCTATCGCGATATTAAGGTGCCACTCGATGTCATCGTGCAGGACTGGCAGTATTGGGGACACACCGATCCACAGTGGAACGGCATCACATGGACCAAGGAGGAATATCCCGAACCAGAGCGTATGATGCGTGAGATCCACTCCCTCAATGCACATTGCATCGCATCGTTGTGGCCTTCGTTCGGTAATGGCACCGAGGTGTACCGCGACTTCAAGAGCCGTGGCTATATGCTTGGCATAAAGACCTATCCTGAGGAAAATGTCGATGTGTATGATGTGTTCAACCCTGAAGCCCGCAAGCTCTATTGGGATTATCTCAGCCGTAAGATGTTCTCCACCGGGCTCGACGGTTACTGGCTTGATGCCACAGAACCAGAGATGAAGGAGATGGGCAAGGCTTACAATGCCGATACCTATCTGGGGAAGTTGCGCAAAAACGCCAACGCCTTCCCACTCTATTGCGTTGAAGATGTATATAAGAATCAGCGCCTACAGACCGACAGCAAGCGTGTCACCATCCTCACCCGTTCGGCTTATCTCGGACAGCAGCGTATCGGTTCTATCTCATGGTCGGGCGACATCGATGCCCGTTGGGATGTGATGGCGCGGCAGATTCCTGCAGCACTGAACTTCTCGCTGTGTGGCAATCCTTACTGGAACACCGACTTGGGTGGTTTCTGGGTGCGCGACTACGACGGTTGCACCGATCCACGCTACCGTGAACTCTATGTACGCTGGGTACAGTGGGGCGTGTTCATGTCGATCATGCGCTCTCACGGCACTAACACTCCACGCGAGATATGGCAGTTTGGAGAACGAGGCTCATGGGCTTTCGATGCTATAGAAAAGGCAATCCGTATGCGTTACGCGCTCGTACCTTATATATATAGTACAGCATGGCAGGTGAGCCACAACGACGACACCTTCATGCGTCCGTTGCTCATGGACTTCGCCGATGATCCAACGGCAGTAGGCATGTCAACGGAATATATGTTCGGTCGTTCGCTGCTCGTTGCACCAGTCACCGAACCGATGTATGTCGATGACGAACGCAACTACCACCCTACCACCGATGCACGCAAGATGGTATATCTCCCTAAGGGCTGCGACTGGTACGACTACGCCACCTCTGAGCGTCACGCCGGAGGAACTGTTGTCAACCGCACTGTTGCCATCGACGAGATACCAGTCTATGTCCGTGCCGGAAGCATCATGCCAGTAGGACCGGATGTGCAGTACACCGCTGAGCGTCGTTGGGACAACCTCCCTGTCACTATCTATCCAGGCGCCGATGGCGATTTCACCCTCTACGAGGACGAAGGTGACGGTTACAACTACGAGCAAGGCAAGTGCGCAGAAATTCCTATGCACTGGAACGATGCCACCCGCACCCTCACCATTGGAGTACGCCAGGGCAGTTTCAAGGGCATGTTGAAGAGCCGCACATTCATAGTGAATGTAGCCGGCACCACCAAGCACACAAAAGTCAAATATAACGGCAAAGCGGCAACCATCCGCTTTTAATAATCGAGTAGGAGGAAAACGAAGTGGTTTTCTTCCTACTTTCGTTTTCCGACC
>JAUNIK010000175.1 GCA_030523505.1 Prevotellaceae bacterium
GTGTGACCTTATTAAATCTGTGTGACATATTTTAATCCTTTTAAATCCGTTAGATCCGTGGTCAATAAAAAATTTCTGTGAAATCTGTGTCATCTGTGTGACCTCAATCTCCCCTCCCTTTAGGGAGGGGTCGGGGGTAGGGTTATAGCCTTCCCTCTATCACCTCCCAGTCGACAATCTGCCACAGCGCGGCCAGATGATCCGGTCTACGATTCTGATAATCAAGATAGTACGCATGCTCCCAGACATCAAATGTCAACAAAGGCCTCAACCCACGCTGAATAGGATTTGCTGCATTCGCCTCCTGCGTAATAATGAGCTTACCATCCTTGTCTGCCGACAACCATACCCATCCTGAGCCAAATAGTGTAGTTCCTTTCTTCTGGAACTCCTCTTTGAAAGCCTCGAAGGAGCCAAACTCCCGATTAATCGCCTCCAATAGTTTCCCTGTCGGTGCCGTTTTCTGTGGCTTCCCACTGAACTGTTCGAAGTACATGTTATGGTTCAGAATCTGTCCTGCATTATTCAGGACGCCTCCTTCCCCTTTCAGCACTATCTCTTCCAGCGGCAGTCCTGCCAAAGCACTCCCTTCCAGAAGATTGTTGAGGTTATTCACATAAGCCGCTAGGTGTTTCCCATGATGAAACCCTATCGTCTCTTTACTAATCACTGGCTCCAATGCATCTGGTGCATACGGCAGCCTCATCAATTCAAATTTACTCATAGTTTTTTTGTTATTGAACATTGAACATTCTTTGACCTAAAGGTGCAAAGCGAGCAAAGCTCGTGGGACCATTGACCATTCTCTCTGTGAGATCTGTGTCATCTGTGTGACCTATTTTAATCTGTGTGACAGGGAGGGGTCGGGGGTAGGCTCCTTTGGGGGGTAGGCTCCTCCTGCTGCAAATATACTATTATTTCCTTTTCCTCTTCACCTTATTACTCTTATTTAACTAAAACGCCCCTAAAAACATATCCATTAACTAAAATCCTATGGTTTTCTCCGCCTAAACATCAACGCGCAGCCGAAAAAAGACAACGCGTGTCCCGCGTTACCAAAACCCACAAGGAAGTGCGGTTTCTGCACCTTCTTGTTTACATCCCCCTTTGAAGGGGGCTTGGGGGTAGCGCCCCTCTTTTGGTTCGTTTTCTCGGAGCGAGCGAGAAAATGAACAAACACCTTGCAAAGGATTGGCAAGAAAAGGTTGGGTGGTTGTTAAAAAAGAATAGTTTTTTATAAAAGCATAACCTTTTGTTTCTTTTTCAAAAAGAAAAAAGAGCCCCATTTTTTTATTGGGACTCTTTCCTATCTTTATAATAATAAAAATCAAAGAATACTATTCTTTATTGTCTCCACAATATACTTCACATCCTCATCAGTGACATACGGCCCAGCAGGCAAACACATACCAATCTTAAAGATAGCTTCTGATACACCATTGGTATAAGCAGGCGCATCCTTATACACTGGCTGCTTGTGCATAGGCTTCCATACAGGGCGAGCCTCAACACCTGCCTGATCCAAGAACACACGCAGGGCTTCCACATTATCATTTGGCTGACAATCGGTAGTAGCAGAGTCTGCAGCATGAATGACACCAGCAGCACCACCTACAGCACCCGTGACAATAGTCTTATAGGCATTCTCCTGTTCCTTAATCTTCAAGTCTGCATCCAGCGTAATCGTACACAGCCAATAGTTACTATCGTATCCACCATCTCTCGGCTGAGTGTGGACGTGAATTCCGTTCACGTCTTTCAGCAGTTCTTCATACAGCTTCTGCACATGCTTATGATGAGCGATATGGTCGTTAGCTACTGTCATCTGACCACGACCGATACCTGCACAGATGTTACTCATGCGGTAGTTGTAACCAATCTTCTCGTGTTGGTAGTAAGGATAGCTCTCACGATACTGTGTGGCATACATCATGATTTCGCGCCATGACTCCTCATCGGGAGTAATCAGCGCACCACCACCACTGGTGGTAATCATCTTGTTGCCATTAAACGACAGGACACCATATTTACCAAAGGTACCCAGCATCTGACCATTGTATTTAGAGCCGAAGCCCTCGGCAGCATCCTCGATGACGGGAATGTCGTATCTGTCTGCTATCTCCATGATGCGGTCAATCTTATACGGCATACCGTAGAGTGCTACAGGGATGATAGCCTTTGGTGCCTTACCTGTCTTTGCAATGCGGTCTTTGATGGCCTCTTCCAACAGTTCTGGATCCATATTCCATGTATCCTCTTCTGAGTCGATGAATACGGGTGTAGCACCGAGATAGGTGATGGGGTGTGACGAAGCACAGAATGTAAAGCTCTGCACACAAACCTCATCGCCAGGACCTACACCACAAGCCTTCAATGCCAAATGCACTGCAGCAGTACCAGCACTTAACGCAACCACACGCTTTCCTCCCTTCCCTTCAGGGGAGGGCTGGGGAGACGCTATAAACTCCTCCAGGTCCTTCTCAAACCCATTGACGTTTGGTCCGAGGGGAACCACCCAGTTCGTATCGAAAGCTTCTTTGATATATTTTTGTTCCAAGCCAGTGTCGCTCATGTGAGCCAGACACAAGTAGATTCTTTTAGTCATTGTTTCTTATCCTCTTATTTAGTCGGGTGCAAAGGTACGAATAAAAATCCATATTCAATACCTTTGCACCCTTGTTTTTTCATCAATCCACTCCTAATGTCATTAGCTTGCGGATAGACTCCTCGTACCCTTCATCAAAGGGCGACGTTTCGTCGGGATATACTTGCCGGTAGTCGTGTTCCAAGGCATCCAACAGACGAGCTATCAACAGCCATTTCTGACGGCGTGTCAATGGGCGTTTCTGCTGACTGAGCAGATAGCGCACAGTGACATAAGTTTGATACAAGGCGATTACGCCACTTTTCGAATACGGCCCTGCGTGTGTTTGCCAACATGGGCTGCGCAGAGCTCACGCACAGTAGCCTGTGCGATGTCGTTAATACCGGCATTGAGAGCGGCCATAAACGACGGAGTGTTCTTGAATTGTTTCATAGTGTCTTAAATGTTGTTAAAAATGTTCCCGACATGCCGGGAACAAACGGGGTGCAAAATTACTACATTTTTACGAACTTTGTGCAGTCCGGACAAAGAAAAAGTAAAAGAAAATATGAATTACAAGCCAGAAGCCGCTAATCTTCTGCTGCGGGAGCTGTCACTGGCAGGATTCTCACAAGATGATGAGCAGCGGCTAAAGAAACTGGAAGAGAGGCGTATCACTCCCGACAAGGAATTGCCACCCGTAGATTTCTTGTTTCGGCTCCACAACAAGCCGTGCTTTGCACGGGGCGAACTGGTGGGACTCTCAGGTAAGGCAAAAAGCGGTAAGACGTTCGTATGTAGCATACTGATGGCATTATGCTTTCGCAACGAGGTGCTCTCCGTACAAAGGATCGAGCCGAAGAAGTTGCACGTACTCTGGTACGACACCGAGCAGAGCGACGAGTCGACGAAAGACATCCTCTGTCAGCGCATCATGCCAATGGTTGGTCTGAACCCGTCAGACTCCAGCCCTCAGACAGACGAATTCCATAACCGCTTAGACATCTTCAACGTACGCCGAGATCCAGTCAATGAGCGTCTGCCGTCACTCGAAGTGGCGGTACGCTACCGCCGTCCCGATTTGGTGATACTCGATGGTATCCGCGACCTGGTCAATGACATCAACGATGGTGTCGTGGCACAGAATGTGGTGGAACGTCTGATGCATCTGGCATCAGAGTGCCACTGCTGCATCGTGTGTGTACTTCACCAGAACAAATCTGTGGAAGATCGCAACCTGCGTGGATGGATTGGTACAGAGCTAAAGAACAAAGCTTTCGAGGTGTATGAGTGTGCCAAGTCGTCGGAGCGTATCTTCACGTGGAGTCAGACCGACACCCGTAAGTACGACATTGCCGAAGGACTGAGCTTTGCCGTCAATGAAGAGGGCATCCCCTATCGTTGTACGGAGCACCAGCTGGTAGAAGCCCAGCTCAAGGCGCATCAGAAGATGGCAGACAAGGGCAAGCCCTATGGCGACCTGAATCCGAAGTATGCTCATAAGGAGGGCCGCAAGCACGTCTTTGACGTGAAACTCATCTTCACCGACATCATGGAGCCCGACAAGCCCTATACTGAGGATGTTCTCAAGCCAGAGATCTATCGCAAGACCAATGCCGTGAAGGAAAAGATTCACGATGAGATACTGCGACAGGCTGTCAACGAGAAGGTGCTGCTCTGCTGCACCAATCCCTTAGGCAAGAAAGAGTATCTGTTACCCTCTAACACTTCCACGAGTGATGCTATACAGCAAGACCTCCCCTTCTAACCCTGCCTACGGTGAAGCGCTAACCGCCCCCACATACTACATTCTCTCTCGTAGAGAGAATTACGTATGGGGCTTAGCCTTCACCTTCGGCAAGTAACTAATGAAATGAATATGAAATACGATGATTTAACGATACAGCGATTAAGAGAGCTCCCCATCTTTGAGGTCTGCTCCCGACTAGGCATCACCCTATACGGCACAGGCAGCTATACTCGCCGTGCCAAGTGCTGGCATCACGATGACCAGCACCCCTCGCTGCATGTCAACAAGAAAAAGAATATCTACATGTGCTTCGTCTGTGGCAAGGGCGGCGACACCATCCGCCTCGTCCAGGACTATAACAACCTCACCTTCATAGAAGCCTGCGACTGGCTCGTCCGTGAATTCAGCGTAACAATAACAAGCACGGAGTCCCCTATTCCAACGCATCATTCGTGTAATTCGAAAGATTCGTGTTCAAAAAATATTTCTGTGGTTTCTGATATTTCTGTGTGCCCGTTAGATGCCTCTCTCGTGTCCCGCAGTCTTAGCGTTACCTCCGAGTTCTGTCAGTCTGTCGTCAGCACTGGCTACCTTACGGAGCGCCAGATGCGCCATGCCGCTAAGCGTTACTGCCTTGGAGCCTCCCGTGACGGTTCCGTCATCTTCTGGGAGATTGACGAACAGCTTCGTGTCCACAATGGAAAGTTCATGCACTACCTCCCCGACTGTCACCGTGACAAGTCGCGCACTCCCACTTGGGCTATCGCTGAAATGAAGAAGACCGGTAGCCTTCCTCCCGACTTTGAGAATCCCCACTGCCTCTTCGGTCTGCATCTATTAACGAACACGAATATTTCTGTGTGCCAAGATAAATCTGTGTCATCTGTGAAATCTGTGTGCCCTAAAAAACTTTCTGATATTTCTGGTATTTCTGTGTGCCAAGATAAATCTGTGTCATCTGTGAAATCTGTGTGCCCCAAAAAACTTTCTGATATTTCTGGTATTTCTGTGTGCCAAGATAAACCCGTGTCATCCGTGGTCAATAATATTTCTGTGGTTTCTGGTATTTCTGTGTGCCCCAAGAATGTCTGTGTGGTCGAATCAGAGAAATCCGCAGTCATCCTCTCCGAGCTCTTCCCCGACTACCTCTGGCTGTCGTGTGGTGGCCTCCAGATGTTCAAGCCCGAACTACTGGCACCCTTGGTAAACCACAAGGTCCTCGTCTTCCCCGACACCGATGAGACTGGCGCTACCTTCAAAGCATGGCAGGACATCGTCCAACAAGCCTCCAAGCTCTATCCCTTCCAACACCCTATCCGCATCAGTCCCCTCCTCGAAATCCATGCCTCGCCAGAGCAAAAGCAACGCAAGATAGACCTCGTAGACTGCCTCTTCGAAGGCTGCATTAAGCCCTTCAGATAATGCCGTAAAACTCATCGAATAATGCAATAATTCGAGGCAAATAATGCCGTCAAACTATCCGCAAAATATATGAAATACTCCTACAGTAAATCCGAGTTGGCAGCGATGGCGGGTGTCTCCTACAGCACCTTCTATCGCTACCTCAGAGCCCGCAGAACACTCTTCAAACAAATGGGTGTCAGCATCTATGCCAAGAAGCTCCCTCTCCGTATCGTCAAAGACATCTGCGATGACTATTGCTTCGATTTGTAATCTCGCACACAGAGATTTATTGTCACACAGATGACACAGATATCACAGATTTTTTTATACCGCAG
>JAUNIK010000176.1:0-1865 GCA_030523505.1 Prevotellaceae bacterium
TGTCCTTTCGCTCGGCTTTGCCGCTTTCCTCAAGAAAGAACTTCTCAGGGAGCAAAGCGACCGGTAACTTCTCTTAACTCCCTTTAACTCCTACAATGAATATTATGAAACGATATATTACACCAGAGACACAGATTCGCCGTTATGCCGTTATGCTGTTAGCCACCTCTCCGGTAGTTGAAATCAAGGACGGCAACGCCGACGGCAGCGACATATACAGCAAGGAATCCACCGGCTGGGACTCAGAGTGGTAGGAAGCCCCCTCCCACTACCTCACCTTCAGTTGATGAAATGAAATACGTTATCCAATTGTAAATGAAATTATGCGAAAGCTAATAACCCTATCACTACTAGCATTAACAACTGGCTCACAAGCCCAAGTCGTGAGCAATGCCTCACTGCAGACCGCAACCCCAAAGACCAACCGCACCATCTCATTCAATCTGAATGACGAAGGAACACCTACTCCTATTGATTGGGGATTAGACCTACAGTGGATTAATGAAAGCAACCTTCAGCGAGGTATAAACTTTGCCGGCAAAGAGGTTGTGGACATTGTACGCTGTGGCTTCATGCCGAATGCCAATGTTTCTGGTGGGAAACTCTCCGAGGCCCAGATGAACAGTCTCACCACACGTGCTAATTTGGTTAAGAAACATTGTAAGTCCGATGTGGTGATAAACATTGGCAGCGATCCTTCCGAGGGCAATGGCGTTGACTGGTGGTATAACGACGGAGGAGTATCAACCGAAGAACGTGGAAAGCGCTGGGCAAAATGCATTGACCTTCACCGTAAGGAATATCAGTCTCAAGGTCTTACCGTAGTCAGTGTCAGTCCATTCAACGAGCCCGACTACGGCTGGAATCAAGGATTAGAGGGCAGTCGAATGGAGGACTTCCGCAGCACAGCCATGGCTCTTCGCCAGAACTACAACGGTGTATATGGCAGGGATGCCATACGCATTTGTGGTGGCAACACCCTGAACAACGACAACGCAGGATGGTGGTGGTGGTCGATGCGCGACTATCTTGACGAAGGCAACACCCATCAGCTTGCTGGAGGATTCGACTCCTATGCAGCATTCTTCAAGGATGTACGTGACTTCGGTCATCGTGCTGTTGCCGATGAACTGCATAATGTCATGGAGGCAATCGTTGGCGTAGAATACGGTATGCAGCAAGGTATATGGTGGGGCACAGCCCTACGTACACGTGGACAGTTTATGAAAGCCACCCATCCGGGCGATGGAGGCAGCCGACTGGCTTATTCCGAAAACAGAGGAGCATGGACTGCTGCTGCCGTCTATCGTCTTCCTGACGGAAAGGTTAACGGATTTGTAGGCACCAGCGAACGCCAGTGCCAGCCCGACAGCTATCGTTTCCTCTCCCTCGACCGCGATGTTTATTACAATGGCTACGGACCTACACGCGAGTTTGTTGTTGAGGTTCCTGGAGGCTACGGCTACCAGAATGGTCAGACCAATGCGGAGACGGTTATCGAGATAACCTCCGGTGAGGATATCCAACCTGTTATCGATGGTGAGTACAAGATTGTTAATGTCAATTCCGGGATGATTCTGAATATGAGCAGTTCGGCAACTGACTGGCAGCAGATCAGCCAGCGTACAAACACCAAGTCTCTCAGCGCGCAATGGAAGATAACGCCTGTGGCAAACACCATTGGCGAGGACTTTGCCTACTTCCATATTCGCCACATGAACAACCTCGATCTCTACTGGGACATCAAGAACTGGGATATTGCTCCTAAGGCTAAGGTGGGAACATTCCCTGGAGGTGGAGTAGGACATATTGAGCAATGGTACTTCGAATATGCAGGCAACAATAATTTCTATATCCGTAGCCGT
>JAUNIK010000176.1:1875-6068 GCA_030523505.1 Prevotellaceae bacterium
CTCGTCGTTGAGATTGCCAATAGCAGCAAGGCTACCGGTGCTACCATTCAAATGGCAGAATTCACTGGAGCAGCCAATCAGCAGTGGCGACTCATCCCTACCGATGTCTCTCCACAGTTCACAACGCCAGAGGCTCCTCTGAACCTCACCGCTACCCCACAACCGGCAAGTATCCGACTTGATTGGGATGCAAGCACATCTGGCAACATCCGCGACTATATCATCCTTCGTGCCGACGAGGGCAGCGATGAGTTCAACACCATCGGACGCTATATCAGCGGCACCACCTTCGTTGACAATACCGCTGTCGAAGGACACACCTATACCTACTGCGTAAAGGCTGAGGATACCGCCCTCAACCGCAGCGAACGCAGCAATAGTGTCACTGCAGCACCAACAAAGGAGCGAGCACTCATTTGTCATCTTGAATTTGATCACTCCCTGAATGACCTCACTGAGAATGGCAACCACTGCGTCATGTACAATGATCCAGCCTATTCCACAACGAACAAGTCTGGCGAGACAGCCCTTTCACTTCGCAACGGCAAAAGCTTCCTGCAGCTGCCTTCAACCATTGCTAGCCGCAACCAGATGACCATCAGTTTCTGGCTCAAGCGCTATGGAGCAACCAACACCCAGTGGGAACGAGTATTCGATTTCGGAAACAGCACCAACCAATACCTCTTCTTCACACCAAATGCTGGCGATAACACCATACGTTTCGAAATGAAGAACAATGGTCCTGTCGAGACTCTCACCTACAAGAAGCAACTCACCAGTTCAACATGGAGTCATTTCACCATCTCACTGGATGCCGACAAAGGAACAGCAACAATGTATATCGACGGCCAGGCAGTAGCCACAAAGGATAACTTCACCGTTCGTCCTTCCGATTTCGCCCCTGTCTGCAACTACATTGCACGTAGTCAGTTCGATGCCGATCCTCTTCTCAAATGCTATCTCGATGATTTCCGCATCTACAACTACGCCATGAACGACGAAGAAGTGGCCGACCTCTTCACCGAGATAACCCCAGTGGAAACCATCACTGCGTCCCCATCTGAGGATGGTAGCCTCTATGATATCCAAGGCCGCCGTGTAAGCCACCCCGCAAATGGTATCTACATAAAGAATGGCAAGAAGATAATCATTAAATAAAATGAAATATGGTAAATAAACTTGTGAACAAACTACTACTATCCATTTGTCTGCTCTCTGCAATGACAGCAGCTCAGGCACAGACGAATGTAACATCGCGCTATGTTGATAATCCTGATTTTGAATCACGATTTGCCGGATGGCATAACGATGGGTTCTACTACGTCACCAACAAGCATTTCACCAAGGTCAAGGGAAACATCTTCATGGAGCGATGGGTAAATGCTGGAAGCAGAATCCCTAACTGCGACATCAATCAGGAACTTGTTGGTTTGCAGGCAGGAACATACATGCTCACCGCCTCATGCCAGAATATCCAGGAGAGTGATCAGGGTAAAGTATGCACTGGCGCCACTCTTTATGCCGGCGATGAGAAGACAACCGTTACAAAGGCTGATGATTACAATCTCGTCTTCACCGTTGTCAGAGGCAAAGCGAAGGTAGGATTCTCAGTGAAGTCAAGCACAGGCAACTGGGCTTGTTTCGACAACATCCGCCTTACCTATCTTGGCGAGAATAAGGATAGTCTTGCACTCGAAGTCCAGAAGCTTATCACCTCTGCCGAGAGAACCCTTGGCGAGGGTAATGGCGCCGACGAACTGGCTGCTGCCATTGCTGCAGGAAAGACAATGATCGAGAACGCAGACTATTCTGACGTAGAAACCGTGGCACGCAATCTCTACAATAAGACACTGATGTTCAACCTTCTCAATGGCACTGGCGATGTGCCTGCTGTCACCACCAATCCGTTCGTGGCTACAGGTGCTACCATCGCATTGGTCAGAACCACTGGCGGTTCTTCCATAAAAGAGCAGGGCGTTTGCTGGAGCACTCATCCAAACCCAACAGTTGAGGACGAATGTTCTACCGATTACTTCACCAATAACGGAAAGATTTTCCGTATCGAACACCTCAAGCCTGCTACCGTATATTATGTACGCGGATATGCCATCACCCGCAAGAACCAGGTTGGCTATGGCGAGGTCGTAAAGATTGCGACACTCCCTAAAGGTAATGTTACAGGAACATATAACAATGGCGGTGGTGCAGAGGAGAACTATCGCATTGCTTCTGCACTCAACGAGATAAAGTGGTTGTACAACAACCTCACAAGCATTAAGGACTTCAACCTCACGGTGAACTACGGTTCAGAGACTCCTACTGCCGACTGCTCCTACGGAGGCTGGATGCGAGTGGGACCTAATGCTGCCTATCAGCAGACAGGTACAATGCTTCACGAAACCAATCACGGTGTAGGAGTAGGTACAAGCGGTCCTTGGTGGAGCGGAACCTATCGTGAAGAGGGCGATCGTGGCCGATGGCTCGGCCCACGTGCCACCCAGATGATACGTTTCCTCCAGAACGATGACACCGCCTTCATGACTGGCGACAACACCCACATGTGGCCAATCTCTGCAGTGGCTTGTCCTACTTTCGGCATCAACGGATCGTGGGAGGACGCATATAACCCAGAGAACACCTTCCTCTACTATGGCAATGCCCTCATCACCCATGCCATGCACCAGGATGGACTGGAGTGTACATCGGCTCTTGGATTCGCTTCTCCAGCCTACGTCTTCACTCAGGATGATGAAACAGTCTATTATATCAAGTGCGAAGACGAGAAGGAAGGACTGCAGGGTCGATATCTTTCTGTTAACAGTCAGGGGCAGCTCGTTAATGCGCTTGCCTCAATTGATGATGCAAAGAGCGATGATTCGTTTGGTTGGCAGATAAAGTTCAACCCTGCATCAGCATGTTATCAGTTCAGGAATGTCGGCACAAGACACTATCTCTCGTTAGTGGATAACAACATGACGATGTCAACCTCGTTGTCATCCAACTCCAATATTCAGTTGCTGCCTTCACGAAACAACATTGACATCTCTGGTACAGTGATGACCCCTTACTGGATAGTGAAGTCACGCCGATCATTGCAGACCGAGAACGGAAAGGTGAGCACCACAGGTTGGAAGGAAGGCAACGATGCCACCACCCAGCGCTGGCTCCTGCTCACTGCCGACGAGGCAAAGACCGTTGACGATAAGTACATTGGACGCTATCAGTCGGAGCTTACTGCATTGATTTCGAAGATGCGTCAGACAATGGCAACGCCTCATGTCTCGCGCTTTGAGGATGTGGATGTGGCTGATGTCGATCAACAGTACAGTGACTACATCACCCGTATTCGTGACGAGAAGTCATCTTACACCATCGCTCAGATTCAGGAAGTGCTCGAGGAAATGCCGAAGAAGATCATGGAGTTCATCTCGCAACTGAATCCAGCTTCACCAGCCCATCCATTTGATATCACCTGGTGGATAAAGAATCCTAATTTCGACGAATCGAACGAGGGATGGTCTCAGAAACCTACATGGAACTATCAGATTGTAGAGTTCTATGAAACAAACTTCCGCTTCTATCAGACACTCAACGAACTGCCTGCAGCAACATATATGGCTAAGGCTCAGGCCTTCCAGCGTCCAGGCACCAACGAAGACACCTATTCCCAGTATATAGCCGGCAACGGAGAGATAAAGGCATATCTCCAGCTCGGTGATGGCGATAAGACCTACATAAAGAATATTTGGGATGATGCCACCAGTGCCAAGAAAGAAGGTACCTGCTATTCCAAGAACGGTCTCTTCATACCAGCATCAATGCATTCTGCCCATTCATACTTTGAGGATGGACTCTATGATAACAGCGCCCTCGTCACAACAACCGAGCCAGGCACGCTGCGTCTTAACTTCATGACCACAAAGAAGGACTCTTATTACTGGACCTGTGTTGATAATTTCCGCTTGTACTATTATGGCACATGGTCGGAGGAAGAGGTGGTAGCTGGAATAGAGTCCAAGACCATCGACACAATCGATGGCACCATCTATGACCTACAGGGCCGCCGTCTGAACGCCATTCCAGAAAAGGGATTGTATATTATTAATAATAAGGTCTATGTGAGATAAACAAATAAGATTATAATTATGAAGAAAACATTTACTTTTATCTTTGCGTTACTTGCAACAGCAAAC
>JAUNIK010000177.1:0-811 GCA_030523505.1 Prevotellaceae bacterium
TTTTTCATCGTTTGTTGTTTATTTGTTATTTCGGGCATCAAAATTACGCATTTTTTTCCGATTAGGAAATTTCCTGCCCTTAAAATGCCGTTTTTTTAGTATTTCTTAATAACACCATCTCGTTGTCGATACATTGAGGGTATTCCTCTTTATAGTGGCTCACCATAACGAGAGTCTTGTTTTCGCGCTGGCAGAAGGTGTCGATGATGTCCTTCACCATCTGTCCGTTCTTTGCATCAAGACCATGAAGCGGTTCGTCGAGGATGAGCAATTCCGGATCCTTTACGAAAGCCCTTGCAAGCAATACAAGACGCTGTTCGCCACTCGACAGTTTGAGGAATGTACGACCTTCCAGATGTTCGATGCCGAATATCCTCATCCAGAAACGACAAATATCGTAGTCCTCCTCTTTTGGTTTTACATACAGTCCTACGGAATCCTTCAATCCGCTTGCCACAATCTTTATGCAGTCGATATCCTTCTGGTATGCACGGTGCATCTCAGGCGACATATATCCGATATGTTTCTTTATGTCCCATATCGTCTCGCCACTACCACGACGGCGATCGAAGAGGGTTATGTCGCAGGCATAACTCTGTGGGTTGTCGGCACACACCAGTGAGAGGAGTGTTGATTTGCCCGCACCATTTTGCCCGCTGAGAGCCCAGCGCTCACCGTTCATCACCGTCCAGTCAAGTTCGTTGAGGATAGTGCGATCGCCATAACGGATGCGCACCTTATGCATCTCAACTACCTTTCGGGTGTTGTATTCATTGTCGGAATAAGGCAGGTTGATGATAGCCTGGCGCTT
>JAUNIK010000177.1:821-6063 GCA_030523505.1 Prevotellaceae bacterium
AATAGACACCTCGGATGGCTTAGTTTTTGCAATAAACTCCTCGCGGGAACATTTTGGCTGGAGTGTTTCGTCATTCAGTTCCCATATATGAGTTATAAACTCAGGAATGTCGTCGGTCTTTGACAATACGAGGATAATCTGCAAACCGCGTTCGTGCGAGAGAGTCTCAAGGAGGTCCCTCAGTTGGATGCGAGTCTCTTTGTCGAGCCCGATGAACGGGTTGTCCATGATGAGAATCTGCGGATCGGCGATGAGCATCTTTATCAGTTGGAACTTTCTCGTTTCGCCCGAAGAAAGAAGGATGATGTATTTGTCAAGCAAGTGACTGATATCGAACAGTTCGTATAAATGCTGCTGGAACGAACGGCGCTCGGTGGTGTCTTCTCCCGAGTACATGAACGCATCTTCAAGCAGTTTGCCTACGGTTGGAGTCTCTTCGTCAATCTCCTGCTGGTTCCAGCGTTGCTGGAGATAATACGAACCGTCATAGCTTCCGTATGAATCACGGAAGGTTATATATTTGATGTTGTCGGATACAAGGCGCTTTGCCCCTTCACCGAAATCGTAGGTTGCCTGATCTGGGAATAAAGGGTGCTTGCCGGTGAGCATATCCACAAACTTGGTTTTACCGCTGGCATTGTCGCCAACGATAGCAATATGTTCATTTTCAAGCAACTGGAAATTCACTGGTGCTTTGAGTTGCCACTCTGGCATTCTAGCACGTCCCTCTCTTATCTCAATGACTTTTCTCATCCTGTTATTGTTTCTTGTCGTCTAAACCGCTTACTTTGCTTTTGTTTCTCATAGCGAAGTCTTTCCACGAACTGAAATGCTTTGCCCCGGAATCCGGGCGGCTCATCTGCATGAAGTGGCAATATGCAGCAGCCAAGGCATCTGTGGCGTCCATATATTTCGGCATCTCGTTGGCATCGAGCTTCAGTATTCGTTGCAACATTCCAGCCACCTGTTCCTTGCTCGCATTTCCGTTTCCGGTAAGAGCCAGTTTGATCTTCATCGGCGCATATTCGTGGATTGGAACATCACGACGTATCGCAGCTGCTATCGCCACGCCTTGGGCACGTCCTAACTTCAGCATCGACTGCACATTCTTACCAAAGAACGGAGCCTCGATGGCCATCTCATCAGGAAGATACGACTCAATGAGACCGTCAACACGCTCAAAGATATGACCAAGACGAAGATACGGATCCGTCATCTTGTGCATGTCGATGACTCCCATACCCACCATCTCGGCCTTGTTGCCTATGGCACGAATGATTCCATAGCCCATCACATTCGTACCCGGGTCGATGCCCATTATTATCTTTTCACTGTTGACCTTCGCCATCTGTTATCTATCAAGATACATGTTTGTCTCGCACTCATATCCGATAGTGGTCTTTGGACCATGACCAGGATATACCGCAATGTCATCGTCCATCTGGCAGATCATACGCAGGCTCTGGATAATCTGGAACATGTTGCCCCCCATGAAGTCGGTGCGACCGATGCTACCACGGAACAGAGTATCGCCAGAGAATGCCACCTTCTCCTCCTTGCAGTGGAAGAAGACACCGCCCGGAGAATGACCAGGAGTCTCGATGATGCAGAACTCATGGTTGCCGAATGGGATTGTGTCCTTCTCGGTAAAATAGTTGCCTACGGTAGCCTGTGGAACAACAACATCG
The DNA here is from genome assembly GCA_030523505.1 of Prevotellaceae bacterium. Taxonomy (GTDB): domain Bacteria; phylum Bacteroidota; class Bacteroidia; order Bacteroidales; family Bacteroidaceae; genus Prevotella. Next base: position 2,510 of record JAUNIK010000177.1, read on the forward strand.
TTGACAGGACCGAAAATCATCTGTGCCTGTTGGTTCATTGCCTCCATAAGAGGGCGCTCCTTGGCATTCACCTCTACTTTCAGACCATACTCCTTCAGCACCATATCGTTGCCGAAGTTATGGTCGATGTGGCCGTGGGTGGCAAGGAGGTGAACCGGTTTGAGACCGTTCTCGCTGATATATGAAGTGATGTCGCTGAACTCATCGAGGTTGCATGCACCGCAGTCGATGATGACACATTCCTTTGTCTCGTCGGAAACAACGTAGCAGTTCTCGCCGAGTGGATTTACTTGAAATTTCTCTATGTTTAACATCTCAATTATTGGATTTTACAATGGAACGTAAATGACATATTTCTCCTTGAACCACTCCTCTTCAAACCAGTTGGTGATTTCTGTCTGCTCAACAATCTTCTTGAACGGCATCAGTTCCTCGCCGAGGTTGCCACCTTTCAAGCAAAGCAAACCATTGCCCAGGACATTCTTGTTCTCCTTAGCAATGTTCTTGCGGATAATCTTGATGAGGTCGGGTAGGGGCATCACAGCACGACTCACAACAAAGTCGTACTTACCCTTCTCCTCCTCGCCGCGACGATGAAGCGCCTGAACATTCGTCAAACCGATAGCGTTCGCCACCTCGGTAGCCACACGAATCTTCTTGCCAGTGCCGTCGATGAGGGTGAACTGGCATTCTGGGAAGAGAATTGCGAGAGGGATTCCTGGGAATCCACCACCAGTGCCGAAGTCGAGAATCTTCGAACCAGCCTTGAAAGCCAGTTCCTTGCCGATGGCAAGCGAATGGAGCACATGGTGCTCGTAGAGGTTGCCGATATCCTTGCGCGAGATGACATTGATTTTGGAGTTCCAGTCTTCGTAAAGAGCCTGGAGCTTACCAAACTGTTCTATCTGCTTCTCTGTGAGCGAAGGGAAATATTTGAGTATCTGTTCCATCTGTCAATATATTGTGTTGCAAAGATAAGTAATTTTTGGGTAAATAGCCTTTCTTTTTGTCCAAAAATGCAATATTTTGCCGATAAGATGCCTATAGTCAACCTCTAGTTGCAATAAATAGAGCCTTTTTGCGTTATAAAATATATGAAGCGTTTTTGGCCTATATATATAATAATGTGTATTGTCACGGTTTTGTGGTCGTGCTCTGATGATGATTATTCAACATCTTCGTCAGACAAACTCACATTCTCCACAGATACCGTCTATCTTGATACTGTTTTCAGTAATGTGCCTACACCGACACGCGATTTCTGGGTGTACAACAAGACAAAGAGCAACCTCCGTCTGCAGACTGTCCGCTTGGAGCGAGGCAACCAGTCGGGATTCCGTGTGAATGTCGATGGAGTGTACCTTGGACCCACTACCGGTTACCAGACCAATGAGGTGGAGGTGAGAAGCAACGACAGTATCCGTGTGTATGTGGAGTTGACAGCCGTTGGCAATGGAACTCCCGAACCAAAGAATCTCAGCGATAACCTCGTGTTCACTACCGAAGGCGGTGCCGTTCAGAAGGTGAACCTCAATGCGTATTCCTGGGATGCAATCATTCTCGATCATCCTGTCATCAGCCGCGATACCACCTTCACACCCGATCAGCCGATTGTGGTGTATGGCTCTCTGCGTGTTGATTCCCTCGCCACACTGACTTTGAATCCTGGCACTACCATCTATTTCCGCGATGAGGCTTCGCTCGATGTCTATGGACGATTGCTTTCAAAAGGAACACCCGATAATGAGGTGACACTCCGTGGCTATCGACTCGACAATATGTTCGACTATCTGCCATACGACCGCGTCAGTGGACAGTGGGGTGGTGTGCATTTCCATGAGTCGTCGTATGAAAACGAGATAGCGTACACCGATATCCACAGTGCCTTCAACGGAGTTGTCGTTGATTCCTGCGATGTGGAGAAGCGGACCCTGCTTATGGAGTCATCGACAGTACACAACTGTCAGGGATATTGCGTCAGTGCAAAGAGCAGTTGGGTGGAACTCTTCAACTGCCAGATTACCAATGCCTTCCGCGATTGCATATCCACCGACGGAGGACTGTTTGTGCTCAACAACTGTACCGTAGCACAGTTCTATCCATTCGACTCTAACCGTGGTGTGGCACTGCGATTCTGCTCGGGCGTGGCTCCAATGCAGTTCATCTGCTATAACACCCTTGTCACTGGTTATGCCGATGATGAAATCATGGGCGAACAGAAAGATACCCTGAACTCGTTCTATTATGAATTCCATAATTGTATCCTACGCACTCCGGCGGTTACCACAGCCGATAGCGTGAAGTTTGTCGATGTACTGTTCGAGGATATTGAGGATACACTCACCACGGGAAAGAAGCATTTCGCAATGATTGATACAAAGAAGCTGAAATACGATTTCCGTCTTGACAGCATTTCACCAGCTGTTGACAAAGCCGATGCTCTGACAGCATTGCCACTCGACAGATACGGTCTGCGACGAGACGACACACCGGATATAGGTGCTTTTGAATATCAGAAGAAATGAAAACAATGTTTGACTGAAGTTTTGGAAGTTAGGAGAAGTTACCACTTCGCTGGGAAGTTAAGGGGAGTTAAGGGACGAATGTCTCTACCGAACAAGCCTTACATCGCGAGAAAACTATTGTCCTTTAACTTCCCTAGCGAGTGAAGCGAGCGATAACTTCCCATAACTCCTTTTAACTCCTAGGTTTCGGAACTTCCGAAACATAAATTATATTAAATAATGAAAGAACTGAATATAAACGTTTGTGTTGAGGAACTGACATTGCCTGAACTCCCAGCCGAGCAGCAGGAGTTGGTTGGCAAGGCTCGTGAGGCAACCAGTCATTCCAATGCTCCATACAGTAATTTCAATGTCGGTGCAGCCATCAGATTGGGCGACGGCAGGATTGTCATCGGAGCAAATCAGGAGAATGCCGCATTCCCTCTTAGTCTCTGTGCCGAGCGCACTGCCATCTTTGCAGCACAGGCACAGTTTCCGGAGCTGCCAATCACGCAGATAGCCATCACGGCAAAGAATGCTGACGGATTCCTCCTGGAACCGGTATCTCCTTGCGGTTCGTGCCGTCAGGTGATGACCGAGATGGAAGATCGCTATAATATTGATATGCTTGTTCTACTAGTCGGTGCAGAGAAGATATATCGTTTGAAGAGCGCAAAAGACCTTCTTCCGTTGTGCTTCGTTGATGCCGATATGAGATAGAAAACCATCAAAAAAGCACGAAAGAACTGATAGAAGTTAGTGATATTTCGCTTTTTATCGTGTTTTTTTATAAAAATTGCTGCAAAAGTTTGGATAATTCGGAAATTATATCTACCTTTGCACTCGCGTTTGAAACGACGCTTCATTTGTGGTTTGGTGAATCTGATTGAAGCACCATCAAGGAAGGATGGGTGAGTGGCTGAAACCACCAGTTTGCTAAACTGACGTGCGGGTAACCGTACCGGGGGTTCGAATCCCCCAGCTTCCGCTTCCGTATGGCGCTTTCATCTAGCGGTTAGGATACCGGCCTCTCACGCCGGGTACACGGGT
>JAUNIK010000178.1 GCA_030523505.1 Prevotellaceae bacterium
TGGCTCGACATCCCGTAGGGTGGCGCTTCGCTCCGTAGGGGCAGAAGAAGGGGCACCTCCCCCGTGATGGGGAGGGATATTGAGTTGCTCTTTCTGACAGTGCGTCTCCCCCGGATGGTCTCCCTCCCATCACGGGGAGGGTTGGGGAGGGGGCTCCGTTACGTTACGCGTTACAGTAGATGTGTGCGTATATAGGCAAGTTTTTTTGTACTCCCTCTTCGTTTTCTTGTTTTTTATTATTATCTTTGCCGATGATATTCAATCACTCTATAGAAAATGGCATAAATTATATATAATGAGCAAACGACTGATAACAATTCTCGGACCAACAGCCTCGGGCAAAACCGACCTCGCGGCACATCTTGCCGAGCGAATAGGCAATGCAGAGATTATCTCTGCCGACTCACGACAGGTGTATCGAGGAATGGACCTCGGCACAGGAAAAGATCTGGAAGACTATCGCGATGTGCCTTATCATCTCATTGATATATGCGATGCCGGAACAAAATACAATCTGTTCCAGTATCAGCAGGATTTCCACAATGCCTATGCCGATATACAGAGTAGGGGAGTGCAACCAATACTCTGTGGCGGAACCGGACTCTATATAGAGTCGGTGCTGAAAGGTTATCACCTGTCGCCAGTGCCACAGAACCCTGAACTCAGAGAGCGCCTTGCCGACAAGAGCCTCGAGGAACTGACGGCCATGCTCGTAGAACTGAAACAACGTACAGGTTCGAACATGCACAACAACACCGATGTGGATACTGCTCAGAGAGCAATCCGAGCAATAGAAATCGAGACATATAATCTGGAGAATCCAACTCCCGAGCGCGAACTGCCGGCAATAGATTCGCTCATCATTGGTGTTGACATTGACCGTGATGAACGTCGCAGGAAGATAACCCGCCGACTGCATCAGCGACTCGAGAACGGAATGGTGGAAGAGATACAAGGATTGCTCGACAGTGGGATACCAGCCGAAGACCTGATTTACTATGGTCTGGAATATAAATTTGTGACAGAATACTGCATCGGCCACCTCACTTTCGATGAGATGTTCCGCCAGTTGGAGATAGCAATCCACCAGTTTGCCAAGCGCCAGATGACATGGTTCCGCGGAATGGAAAGACGCGGATTCACCATTCACTGGGTTGACGCAATGCAACCGATGGATGATAAAGTAAACTTTATCCTGTCGGCAATGTAGAGGTTTCAATAACGATTTTGTTTCCTTAACCTATACAGATGTTACATCTTTGGCATTTTTTATAATTCTTCGCTAAAATTATTCCATTTTTCCTTTGTAAGTTCGCAAAAAAATGCTACCTTTGAACGTCATAAAGTTGTGACACATCAAGAAAATAACAATTATCTATTAATCTATAATTTAAACCTAATCGTATAGCATGAGCTATTTAAAACTTGAAAAGGCCCTGATGACCAACCTTGACGAGTCATTGCGCAGAGAGATTCTTCGTACAAATCGCTCTGGTGCTTACTCTTGTTCAACGGTTGTTGATTGCAACACTCGTAAGTATCATGGTCTGCTCGTGGTTCCCGTTCCAGAATTGGACGACGAGAACCATGTTTTGCTTTCTTCACTCGACTGTACAGTGATCCAGCATGGAGCAGAGTTCAACCTCGGTGTGCATAAGTATCAGAACAACAGTTTCTATCCAAACGGACATAAGTACATCCGTGAGTTTGATAGTCAGCAAGTGCCAACAACCATCTACCGCGTTGGTGGCGTAGTGTTGAAGAAGGAAGTTGTATTCCAGCATTACGAGGACCGCATCCTTATCCGTTACACATTGGAGGATGCTCACTCAGCAACAACCCTTCGTTTCCGTCCATTCCTCGCTTTCCGTAGCGTTCGCCAGTTCACACACGAGAACCCTACTGCAAGCCGTGAGTACACTCCAGTAGAGAATGGTATCAAGACATGCATGTATGCTGGATATCCAGACCTCCACATGCAGTTCTCGAAGAAGAACGAGTTCGTGTTCCAGCCAGACTGGTATCGCGGTCTTGAGTATCCAAAGGAGCAGGAGCGTGGCTATGCAAGCAACGAGGACCTCTATGTACCAGGTTACTTCGATTTGCCAATCAAGAAGGGCGAGAGCATTGTCTTTGCTGCTTCAACAAAGCCAATCAAGACTCCTACACTCAAGAAGCTCTTCGAGAAGGAAGCTGCTGAGCGTACATTGCGCGACAATTTCTATCACTGTCTCGTGAATGCAGCACATCAGTTCCACAACCGCGTAAGCGACGACGAGCGTTACCTCCTCGCAGGTTATCCTTGGTTCAAGTGTCGCGCACGTGATACATTTATTTCTCTCCCTGGTCTTACACTCTCTATCGGCGAGATTGACTACTTCGAACTCGTTATGGACACTGCAGCACGTGGTATCCGCGAATTCATCGAAGGCAAGCCACTCTCTGTAAAGATCTACGAGATGGAGCAGCCTGACGTAATGCTCTGGGCAATCTGGGCAATGCAGCAGTATGCTCGTGAGGCTGGCAAGGAGCGTATGATTGAGAAGTATGGCTCTCTGGCAACAGAGATCGTAAGATACCTCGTAGCAGGCAAGCATCCAAACCTCCAGGTTCATGAGAACGGTCTTGTTTATGCAAACGGCAAGGACAAGCCTGTGACATGGATGAACTCTACAAACCAGTGGGGACAGCCTATCGTACCTCGTACAGGTTATATCGTTGAGTTCAACGCTCTCTGGTTCAACGCACTCCGTTTCGGTGCTATGATGACCGAGGCTGAGGGCAATGCAGAGAAGTCGCAGATGCTCACAGAGATGGCTGACCGTTGTCAGGTATCATTTGTTGAGACATTCCTCAACGAGCACGGATATCTTTATGACTATGTTGACGGCAATATGATTTCTTGGGAGGTTCGTCCAAACCAGATCTTCGCTGTTGCCCTCGACTATTCTCCATTGACAACAGACCAGCAGAAGGGCGTACTCGATATTTGTACACGCGAGTTGCTCACACCAAAGGGCTTGCGTTCACTCTCGCCAAAGAGTGGTGGCTACAACCCAATGTATGTTGGTCCTCAGACACAGCGTGACTATGCATACCATCAGGGTACAGCATGGCCTTGGCTCGCCGGCTTCTACATGGAGGCTTGCTTGAAGATTTACAAGCGCAGTCGTGTAAGCTTCGTTGAGCGTCAGCTTGTTGGTTATGAGGAGGAGTTGTTCTATCACTGCATGGGTACAATTCCAGAACTCTTCGACGGTAACCCTCCATTCCATGGACGTGGTGCAATGTCGTTCGCTATGAATGTTGCAGAGATTCTGCGTGCAAGCAGATTCCTCGAGAAAATTTCGTATAATAAATAAAGAGGACCATAAACTATGAAAGTACTTCAATTTGGTTGGGAAATGGCTCCCCATATTTATGGCGGTTTGGCCGTTGCCAGTTATGGTATAACTAAAGGTTTGGCTGCCCAAGGTGATGTAGAGACAACTTTCTGTCTGCCTCACCCTTTCGGTGACGAGGAGAAGCACATGAATTATGTAGCTATGAACGAGGTACCTATTGTATACCGCGACTATAGTTATGATGATTTGAAAGCGAAATTGCAGAACCTTACTCCAGAACAATATTATCAGTTCCGTGACCACCTCTATGCAGATTTCAACTATATGCCGGTAAACGAACTTGGCGCACTGCATTTTGATCCAGGATATGGTAGTCACCTGACAGAGGATATCAACAATTATTCCATCGTGGCTGGCGTTGTAGCCCGCACACTGGAGTTTGATATGATTCACGCTCACGACTGGCTTACATTCCCTGCTGGCGTACACGCTAAACAGGTTAGTGGCAAACCACTCTGCATCCATGTTCACGCTACCGACTTTGACCGTTCTCGTGGTCAGGTAAACCCAACAGTTTACGGCATTGAGAAGGACGGTATGGACAATGCTGACTGTATCATGTGTGTATCAGAGTTGACACGTCAGACTGTTATCAATCACTATCATCAGGATCCACGCAAGTGTGTTGCAATGCACAATGCCGTTTATCCTCTGAACGACGACTACAAGGCTATCGTTCCTAACAAGAATCCAAAGGAGAAGGTTGTCACCTTCCTTGGCCGTATCACAATGCAGAAGGGTCCAGAGTACTTCGTCGAGGCTGCTGCTCTCGTACTCCAGCGTACAAAGAACATCCGTTTCTGTATGGCAGGTTCGGGCGATATGATGGATGCAATGATCAAACTTGCTGCTCAGAAGGGTATCGCTGACCGCTTCCACTTCCCTGGTTTCCAGCGTGGTAAGCAGGTTTACGAGTGCTACAAGAACTCAGATGTATTCGTCATGCCTTCGGTATCAGAGCCATTTGGTATCGCACCATTGGAGGCTATGCAATGCGGATGTCCAAGTATCATCTCATACCAGTCAGGTTGTGGTGAGATTCTCGAAAAACTCATCAAGGTTGACTATTGGGACATCAATGCCATGGCAGATGCAATGTACTCTATTTGTACAAACGAGTCACTCTATAATTATCTCAAGGATGAAGGTGAGAAGGAAGTTGAAACCATCACCTGGGAGAAAGTGGGACTCCGCATACGCCAATGCTATGACATGCTTCTCAAGAAAGGTTACTTCAACAATGACGATTACCTAAGAAACTATATTCCTTGGAAAGACTAAAAACATTTAATTGCATTTTATATTATGAAAACAATTTGTTTATATTTTGAGATACATCAGATCACACACCTGAAGCGTTATCGTTTCTTTGATATCGGCCGTGATCACTATTACTATGACGATTTTGAGAACGAGCGTCATATCAACCACACCGTAGAGAACAGCTACGTTCCTGCTCTCAACACACTTCTCGACATGCTCAAGGAGAACCCACAGTTCAAGGTAGCATTCTCACTCTCGGGTGTAGGTATCGAGCAGTTGGAGCAGTATGCACCAAAGGTACTCGACCTTCTCCAGAAGCTCAATGAGACTGGTCGCGTAGAGTTCCTCGCAGAGCCTTATTCACATGGTCTTGCTTCACTCGCAAATGCTGACACATTCGCTGCTGACGTAAAGAAGCAGCAGAAGAAGATTGAGGAGTACTTCGGCAAGAAGCCAGTAGTTCTTCGCAACTCATCATTGCTCTACAGCGATGAGATTGGTCTCCAGGCAAGCCAGATGGGCTTCAAGGGTATGCTCACAGAGGGTGCAAAGCAGGTACTCGGTTGGAAGTCACCTCACTATGTTTACAACTGTGCTTACGCTCCTAAGCTCAAGTTGCTCATGCGTGATGTAACATTCTCTGACGATCTTTCACTCCGTTTCAACAACAGCGGTTGGGAGGGCTATCCACTCTTCGCTGATACATATATCGACCGTATCGCAAACCTCCCTGAAGAGGAGCAGGTAGTGAATATCTTCATGGAGCTTTCTGCTCTCGGTATCGCTCAGCCATTGTCAAGCAATATCCTCGAGTTCTTCCGTGCTCTCCCTGTATGCGCTAAGGCTAAGGGCGTGACATTCTCTACTCCAAGCGAGGTTTGCACTAAGTTCAAGAGCGTTGGTCAGATTGATTGCCCAGACAACACCACTTGGATTGACGAGGAGCGCGACACTTCTTGCTGGCTCGGTAACGAGATGCAGCGTGAGGCATTCAACAAGCTCTACAGCGTTGCTGACCGTGTTCGTATCGCTAACGACCCACGTATCAACCAGGACTGGGAGTATCTTCAGGCTACTGAGAACTACCGTTTCATGACCACAAAGAACTCAGTAATGGGTATCGACCGTGGTATCTACACAAGTCCTTTCGATGCTTTCACAAACTATATGAACATCATTGCTGACTTCATCGCACGTGTAAACAGCCTCTATCCAGAGGATGTTGACAACGAGCAGCTCAACTCACTCCTCACAACTATCAAGAACCAGGGTGATGAGATTGAGATGAAGAATGCAGAGATTGAGCGTCTCCTCACAAAGCTCGCTAAGATTGATGCAGCAAACCTCAAGAAGGAAGTTGCAGCACCAACACCAG
>JAUNIK010000179.1 GCA_030523505.1 Prevotellaceae bacterium
ATATCGAGTGGAACAACACCCCTGACGAAGGTCTGCTCAAGTCAACCATTGAGGATAACTTCCCTGATGACAACAGCGCATCAATCTCTGTGAGCGATATGAATGATGGCACCAGCAGCCTCTATAGTCTCGGTTATGTGGAGATGAAGTGTGAGGACGGCATTGCCGACAATGATCGCTATTGCCTCACCCAGAAGTCGAAGAGCCTCCTCTTCCCTGACTCATCGCTCCTCAATAGTAAGCGCAAGAAGCGTAACAGTTCTGCCAACGACTTGAAGAAGGCGAAGAGCATCAAGGAGAAGACACTCTTCTACAACCCTGCCGAGGGCGAGAAGATGGAGAAACTCACCAAGTTGCTCAGCCAGGACCAGTTCCCTCTCGTTCAGCAGCGCCTCGGAGAGCAGGGCTTGCGCAAGGGTTTCGCATGCCTCTTCTATGGCGGTCCTGGTGTGGGTAAGACGGAGTCGGTATATCAGATTGCCCGTCAGACGGGTCGTGACATCATGCAGGTGAACATCGCCGGTATGAAGGATAAGTTTGTGGGTGAGTCGGAGAAGAACATCAAACAGGTGTTCACCCGTTACCGCCAGCTCTGTCAGGAGTGTAAGGTGATGCCAATCCTCCTCTTCAATGAGGCTGATGCACTCATCAACAAGCGTTCCATCCATGCTGACAGTGCCGTTGACAAGATGGACAACGCTATGCAGAACATCCTCTTGCAGGAGTTGGAGGACCTTGATGGCATTCTCATTGCCACCACCAACCTCACCGCCAACCTCGACCACGCCTTTGAGCGCCGTTTCCTCTTCAAGGTGGAGTTCCACAACCCATCTGTCGATGTGAAGGAGAAGATATGGACCTCTATGGTGAGTGAGATTACAGACGAGGAGGCTCATGAGCTTGCCAAGAAGTACGACCTCTCGCCAGGTCAGATTGAGAATGTAGCCCGCAAGAAGGCCATCGACTACATCATCAATGGAGTGCAGCCAACCCTCGAGCGCTTGAGTGCATACTGCCAGGACGAGCAGTTAGCAAGCGACACCAAGCCACAGCGCATAGCAGGTTTCTCGAAGTAAGAAGGCTGAACAGTTTATACAATTAAAAAACCGCAATGTCAATAAAGGCACTGCGGTTTATTTTTTTTATGTCTTGTCATTTCAACTCCCTTGACAAAGTCGAGAGCGTGATGCACCTCAGCATACTTTGAGAATAAATTCTCCGTCTGCATTCGGTTTTCAACGCCCTTGCCCCGAGCGGGGAAAGGGAGACATCGCTTGCGATGTGGGGTTAGGGGCGGTCGGCTGATGGTGGCGCCATTTCTGGAGCAGCACCCCATGACTTGTTTGGATGCTTGCCCATCTCGAGTATAAGCACTGCACCGTTCTTGATGTCATCGTGCGAGAACCAAGGCTTATCCCAGTTCTGACCATTGAGAGTAGCACTCTGGATGTACTTGTTCTCCTCAGAGCAGTTGTTGGCAATGATCTGGAACACCTTGCCGTTTGGCAACTGAACACGGATGTTTGAGAACAGTGGACTACCGATATTGTATATTGGCATACCAGGAGTTACAGGGTAGAAGCCCAGTGAAGAGAATACCACGAATGATGTAAGACCACCACCGTCCTCGTCGCCAGGGATACCCATCACGTCGTTGCGGAACCATGTCTTCAAGCACTGACGGATACGCTTCTGAGTCTTCCAAGGAGCACCAGCATAGTTATAGATGTAAGGGATATGTAGCGAAGGTTCGTTGGCCATTGTGAACTGACCGATGTTACCAGTCTGGTCAGGCAACTGAGTGTAGAACTCGCGCTTGCCGTCGCCCATTGGTTCAGCGAAGGTCTGGTCGAGGTTCTTTCTCAACTGCTCACGACCACCCATCAACTTGATGAGGTCGGCGAAGTTGTGCTGAACATCCCAACGATAAGTCCAACCGTTGTTCTCGTCATAAGCATCGCGAGCACCGATACCACCACCACGAGTGTAGTCGAAGTTCTCGAGGAACTTGTCCTGATTGTCTTTTGGATGGAAGAAAGCAGTCTCGGCATTATAAACAGTACGGTAGTTGTGAGAGAAATCAAAGAAATACTTTGCCTCGTCGCTCTTGCCCAACTTGTCAGCCAGAACAGAGAGACACCATGTGTCGTAGGCAGTACCGAGGGTTACAGCGATAGGCTGACGCTTCTCGAAGTTGCTTACGTTAGGGTCGGTCTCAGGTTCGCCAGGACGCAAAGCAGGAATATAGCCATGCTCCCAGTAGTAGTCGTCGATATATCCGCGCTTCTTGCCACACCAAGGAGCGAGAGTCTTCTCGGTGATACCCTTCTTGCAATATTCGTAGCCACGCTCAACATCAACCTTCAAACCCTTCTGCACAGCGTCAGCCACCATTGCCACACCGTGGTTAGAGTTCATACGGCGAGTATCGCCAGTCATCTCAGGGAATGTAGGCATCCACTTTGTGCCCATCTGCTCAGCCATACGGAGATATGACTCGATGATGTCCTCCTCCTTCCATGGCTGGATCAAAGCACGGAGAGGGTGGGCAGCACGGTAGGTGTCCCAAATCCAGTCGTCGGTGTAGAATGGAGTACCGCCATCCTCATGAACCTTCTGGTCGAAGGCACTGAAATAACGACCGTCCTCAGAGAGGCATACAGGACGCTCGAAGGTGCGATAGTATGAGGTGTAGAGCACAACCTTCTCGTCCTCGGTGCCACCGTCAACCTTGATATTTGCGAGAGTTTCGTTCCACTCCTTGCGACCAGCCTGTTCGATAGCAACACGGTCGAACTTGTCGCCCTGCTCACGATGGAGGTTTGCTTCAGCCTGATTAGCATTGATGAGCGAGATACCATAACGGAGGCTCACCTTCTTTGTGCCCTTAGGGAAACGCATAGCGATGCTCACGTCCTTAGCCTTTTTTGTCTTTGTGGCAGCCTTAATCTTACCATTCTCAAGAATACCAATCTCCACTGGCTGTACATCAGTCTCGGCACAGATATACATGTTTGCCGAGCCCCAGATGTCCTGATAACCCTTGACTGCACCGTTCTCAACCTTCAACTCACCCTTGCCGGATGTGATGATGAGATAAGCATCCTTGTCAGCCTCGTAGAACGAGATGTCGTAGATAGCACTGAGGTGGCTCACTGCCAACTGGGCACGCATGGTGTTGTCGGCCATCTCGATATCCATAGAATAAGGAGTGACAACCTCGTTGTCCCAGTTTACTGGCATTACCGATTTGAGGTTTGCATCCTGAGTAGGAGAGAAACTGAACGCTGAACGCTCACGATGGTTGGTTACTACCACTGGCAGACCGTTTACCAACTCAGTGGTATAGTCGTTGCGGGCAGGATAGACACGCATCAGCGAGTTTGGCAACTGGATTGTAGCGAATGTAGGAACGAGCAAGTGGCTGATGTTACCGATGTACGGATTAACATAATCCACCAGTTCCTTCTGCTGAGCCTGAGCTCCGGAAACGAGGAGCATTACGGCTGCAATGAATGAAAGGATTCTTTTCATTTGGTTTTAGGTGTTAATTGTTTTTTAGTTATTTTATGCAAAGATACTCATATTTGATGAGAAAACACAAAAAATATTTTATTTTTTATTTCTTTTGTTGTACCTTAGTGGTGTGAAACGCGTGTCCGTCATACTAAGCGCTTTAATCGTGCTCTTGCTGTCAGGCAAGAGTGAAGCTTCCCTATGTTTTGCCCAGCAACCTGTGGAGGCTTCCAAATGGCAACCATATTTTGAGATGCTCTTTGCTGACGAAAACGAAGACGAATACGAAAACGAAGACGGGAACCGCGAAATTATATACGAGATACTCAGTGACATAGCTGCTTCGCCATTGAATCTGAACGCCATCACCCGAGAGGACTTGGAGTCGATGATGTGCTTCAACGAATATCAGATTGATGGTGTGCTGAGTTATATCGAACGCTATGGGCCAGTGAGAACAAAGGCGGAATTGTTGATGATGCCTTATCTCGATGTCCCCCAGCAAGGCTTGCTCTCGACTCTCACATACCTTGGCGATATGCCCCCACGCCAGATGGATGAAATCGACACATTGAAATATGACAATGCCGTGCGCGAATACCGCCGAGTCTCCGACCAGTTGGCGAGGAAGGGCAATGTGGTGTTCTCTACGCGTGTACCTTTTTATAAACGTAAGGGCGATGGCGATGCGTATAAGGGCAAAGGCATAAAAAACTGGTTGCGTGCCGACTATACCGTCAATACCCATATAAAATTTGGTGTCGTAGCCTCGGAAGATGCTGGGGAACCGTTCTTCGCCGGTCGGCAGAACTATGGATATGATTTCTATTCAGGTTATGTGCAGTTACAGCGAATGGGTGTGCTGAGGAAAGCCGTTGTTGGTCGCTACCGATTAAGAACCGGTCTGGGATTGGTGATGAACAACAACTATTCCTTCGGCAAGCTATTCTCTCTCTCGTCCATTCAAGCCACAGATGTGTCGCTACGTCCTCATGCCTCACGCTCAGAAGGCAATTATATGCAGGGTGGGGCAGCGATGTTCAGGTTCGGCAAGCATCTTGATGCCACAGCCTTCGCTTCATATCGAACCATTGATGCCACGCTGACCAATGACTCTGCATGCATTGCCACGATATTAAAGACCGGATACCATCGCACTGAAAGCGAGATTGCCCGAAGGCATAACGCCATGCAGTCGGTGCTCGGAACGAACATACGCTATTCAGGCAAGCAGTTCCATCTTGGAGGAACGGTCCTGATGAGTCATTTCTCAATGCCTTTGAAGCCTTACATTGATGGCAGTCCGCTGAGCAAACTTTACAGAATGCATTTTCCCGCTGGACAGGATTTCTGGAATGCCAGTATAGAGTATGGGTATAAGTATGGCAGGTATTTCCGTATGGAAGGTGAGACAGCCACTGGCGACTGTGGAAAGATTGCCACCGTCAATACCGTTTCATCGCATATAAACAATCGTCTCACCCTTATAGCCATTCAGCGATACTATCCTTATAAGTTTTATTCCGTTATGGGCAGGAGTTTCTCCGAAGGCGGCAGCAATCAGGATGAGAGTGGAGTATATTTCGGAGCAGTGTGGAACCCTACATCGCGCATTTCCTTTACGGCTTATTCCGATGTGGCTTATTTCGCATGGCCGAAGTATCAGGCGTTAGGCTCGAGCCATTCGTTCGACAATCTGTTGCAGATGATATGCAAAACCTCCTCGCGCTCGTCGGTGACCGTTCGCTATCGAATCAAAAGTCGCGAGAAAGACGGTGAGACGCAAGGGCAACTTATCTATAAGAATGAACAGCGTCTGCGCGTAGCCTTTGCCAGTCGTGTCGGTCGCTGGCAATGGAAATCGCAGTTGGATGGTGTCAGTTGCCGATACAAACAGACCGACTACGGAATGATGCTCAGTGGTAATGCCCTCTATTCGCAGAAAGCATTGACGGTAGGAATCGGTGCAGGATATTTCAACACAGGTTCATATAACGCCCGTGTCTATGCCTACGAGCAGAGCACCCCCTATAATCTTTCATATCCCTCGTTCTATGGGAAAGGTTGCCGTGCATACACCCTTGCGGAGTATTCCATAAAGAACCACCTTGCGTTGATAGCCAAACTCGGGTTCACCCATTATTTCGACCGCGACAAGATTGGTTCGTCATACCAGACAATAAACTCCTCGAGCCAGACGGATTTGGATATAATGGTGAGGGTAAGGTGGTGAAAAAGAAAAATGGAAGTCTCTTTCGAGGCTTCCATTTTATTATGGTGTGATTAGAAATCCATCTTATCGAGGGCATCGCTGAAATCCTTTGGCTCTTTGTTTGCCATTGGATCGTGATACTGCTCCTCATTGTCATGATGATGGTTGCGACGCTCTGGACGAGGAC
>JAUNIK010000180.1 GCA_030523505.1 Prevotellaceae bacterium
CACCCTCTATGACGCACTCCAAAGACCACTCCCACCATGTTCCTTTCCTTCACTTTCGGCATGCACTGCCACTGATGCCGAAGATTTTTGCAGACTATCTATAGAGGCTGTCCCGACGAGAACCTCAGGCACAAGGCGCCACGCCTGCAACCGCCACGGCAGCATCTACATATTGAAGTTTCACGCATTAATAAAAACAAGGAACATTATGTTTAAGACAACAATTTATTCCGTCGACCTGAACACCGCAATGCAGGACACACCGCATATCGACATCGGTCGCTGCTATCCAGGCATCCTTTCGCGTACAGACACCGATCAGTTCGTCTTTCAGGAGACGGTACGCAAGGAGCGTCGCGTAACCCATCGCAATCCGAAGCTCTACGAGGGCAACTACATCTCACTCGTGCGAAAACTCAACGGCAGTTACCAGTGCCATCTACGCACCATGCCCGACCTCACCACTGTCGATCGCTCCAAGCTGGCGTTCAATATCTACTCTGAAATCCTCGACGCCCTCGAGGTGGTAGAATAGAAGCCCCCTCCCCCGCCCTCCCCGTGAGGGGAGGGTGACCATCCGGGGAAAAAGCCTCACCCCCAGCCCCTCTCCCACGAGGAGAGGGGAGACCATCCGGGGGAGGAGGGATTAGAGATTAGGAATTTGTTTATAGAAATATTTCCTAAATAAAGATTTCCCCGTAGGGCTTGAGATTTCTTCTGCCCTGACGAGCGAAGCGGCAAAGCCGAGCGCTTGCCGTTAGGCAACTTAAGAAACTTGTATCAATAACATTTGTGCCTAAAACATTTATAATGAACAATATCAATTTTACTACTATCGGCAGGGGGCATGGAGCCCCTTGTCACCCAGCAGACAGCAAGGCATGGCACACGGCACGAGCCGACACCCGCTTGCAGGATCTCTGCCGACAGATAGAGGCCACAACAGACCCTGTCCAGCAGAAGAAACTCAAAGACCAGCTGCCGGTGTGGACACCACGATGTGCCGAGTTCCGCAACAACCATCGAGCCGAGTGCGATGCCCTGCAACCTCTCGACCGTCTGATGTTCGACATCGACGAGAAGGGCAACACCCAGCATATCATCGACACGATGGAACCCATGGGCGATGGGATGTATATCGGACCGTTCCTGGTTCTTCTTGTCGAGGAGTCCGTCCGCCGAGGCACCCATGTGCTGGTAGTGCCACCCAAGGGCATGACAGCCAACGAGGCTCAGGGGTGCTTCTCGCAACTCATTGGGATGGCTGTTGATCCCGCAGTGAAGAATGTCGCCGGATGCATCTATATGGTGCCCGAGGACCACGTGAAGTACCAGTCGGAACAGTTCTTCGATGTGACGCTCCAGTCGCCAGCCTCCGACGATGGCCATATCGACGACAGTGATGATGATCAGCCCGAAAGCCGTCCTTCACCGACCGAGGCTCCCGACTACGACGGCATACCCTATCCACTGCTTGTAGAGGCTCTGGCAGAGCAGTTGGGAGGAGTGCCGGTGCACGGCTCGCGCAACAATTTCCTCTTCTCCATGGCGTGCCATCTGCGATACGTATGCAACGACTCGCCGGAGTGGATACGCAAGGTGCTCCCTACCTATGGTGAAGAACCGGAGCGAGTGGCACGCACCATTCAGTCGGCATGCAACCGCGCACAGTCGCGTTCCATCCCAGCCCTCGTCCAGCGAGCCATCTCCGTAGCCCGAAGCAAGGTGCTGGTGCAGAGTTCAGCCGATGTCGTCTGCAACCCGCTGTCATCGCCTATGCCTCCTGAGATGCCGAAACGACTGCCGAAACTCATCCGTCTGCTCGTGTCGAAGGTGCCCGAGATGTACCGTCCGGCAGTAGCACAGGCAGTATTCCCACCTCTCGGAGCCCATCTCCATGGAGTGCGAGTGCGATATATCAACAATGCCGAATCCGACCTCGGAGGATTCATGGCGATATGTATGGCAAAGCAGTCGATAGGTAAGGGATCGGTAGATATGCCAATCGAGTTGGTGATGAACGATATCAAACTTCGTGATGCCTACAGCCGAGAACAGGAGCAACATTGGAAGACAGCCTGCAAGCAGGCAAAGGCCAACGAGAAGAAGCCGGCACGACCCGAGGGACTGTGTGTGCAGTATCTGATGAGCAACATGACGAATGCGGCTCTCGTACAGCGACTCATCGATGTGGAGGCATCAGGCAACAAGTTTCTCTATGTGAAACTCGATGAGATAGAGTTGCTCGACCAGATAAAAGCCTCGGGAGGAGCCACTGCCTCGGAGATAATACGCCTGGCGTTCACCCAGAGCCTCTACGGTCAGGAGCGTGTTGGCAACGAGTCGGTGACGGGTACTCCACCACTCCGCTTCTGCTTCAACGCCAGCACCACCATCCCCGGCGGTCAGGCATATTTCAGCAATGGCCTCACCAACGGTACGCTCTCACGACTCACCTTCTCGACAATCATCAAGCCTAAGGGCCAGCGAGGGGTGCCACGCTATGGCGACTATGACGAGGCTTTCCGCAACCAGTTGCAGATGTACATCAACAATCTCAATGCCGCCTCGGGCATAGTGGAATGCAAGCAGGCTGAGCGAATGGCAGAGCGTATAGCCGAGGAGAACGAGGATCTGGCTGAACTGTCGGACGATGAGGTGTTCGAGACGCTTTCCTACCGTGCCAACCGTATAGCCTACGACAAGGCGATGCTGCTCTATATTGCCCACGGCTATCAGTGGTCGAAGGACATAGAGAACTTCTGTCGATGGTCGGAGCAGTACGACCTCTGGTGCAAGATCCATTTCTTCGGTCAGAAGATGCAGGAGTTGAACACCATCCAGCAGACGCCACGTATCACCGGTCCGCAGAACATCCTCGACCTGTTACCCGACCGTTTCGGAAAGCAGGATCTGCAGTCAGTACACCGAGCGCAAGGTCGCACAGGCGATGTCATGCAGTTGCTCTACACCTGGACCAACCGAGGTTATATCGTCCTCGACGAATCCACCGCCGAGTACCTCAAGACCCCGGAATACCTCGCCCGCAAGATTAAAGTTAAGAGTTAAGGTCATGATATACAATTAGGCACAATATATTTTTTCTGTCAAGAATTAGAGAATTAGAGTAATCGAACCAAAGGGCCGCTTGCCATAGCAAGAATTTTTCTATTCTGCATGAGTTTTTCCATCCGGATGGCAATTCTAAAATTCTCGAGAATTCAAAGAATTATTTCCTGCATAAAAGAAAAATAAAATTCTCTAATTCTCTAATTCTTGATAAAAACGATGTTATCTTGTGCCAAAAGGTATATCACTTCCATAATTAAAAGTTAAAAGTTATTTTTCGTTTTCGTATTCGTTTTCGTTGAGAAATTTTGAAAAAATTTTATGACAATAAATCTCATTCGCAGTCGCGTCAGTGGAGAAGCACTCGACGGACAAATCATAATCGATGGTCAGTTTATCTGTTGTACAGCAGAGAACGCCATGAGCAGAATTCCAGCAGGAAAGTATGAAATCCACCCAATAAAATGCCGCCAGCATGCACGCAAGGTACCAATGCTCTTTGCTTGGCCATTGGAAGGCACAGAAGTAGAGGACTTTGTCAACGACCGTTGTGGCAACTGCCACCGCCGTGGATATGTCTCGGGCAATGCCGTGATGCCACACTACTGTCCGATGATTACCACCGGCAATGGCATCCATGGTCGCAACGACGGCAGTATCATCGTAGGCAACTACATCTGTCCGGGATGTCTGAAGAACTCCCGCAAGTCGTACGACATCCTCTCAGAGCGTATCCGCAAAGCCGTCAGCCGCGGCTATATAGTATTCCTTAACATCATTGAAAAGTAGAATGAAGACAATATTCCGCATCATCTCCCAAGGAGAGACACAGACCATCAACACCCAGAATGGTCAGTCACAGAAATCCACAGTAGTGCTTCAGGAACTCGGTGGCCGCTACGAGAACACCTTTGCCGCAACCCTGTTAGGCAATCAGATCACCCTCAGTGCCAATGAGATTGTAGCCGCCAGCCTCCGTTTCACCGTCCACGAGTACAACGGCCAACACTATCAAGATATCACCATCCAGGACATCATCAAACTTAGGTAAAGATTGAGGATCACTGGAAAATCCCGTGTTTCGATAATTATTCAAAGAAAATATATGCCCAGGTCTAACGACCTTCCGGTATCTGCACAAGTCTCCACGTGAGTGAACTCCCGGTAGCCTTGCTGCATCTACCTGCGAGGAACTGCATTCCTCACTGGGCATATTGGAAAATAGGCATTGCCCAAAAATCGCCCAATGGCGAAAAATAGCTACGCACGGAGCCTCAATAGGGAAAATACCATCCGGGTAAAGGCTCGCCGCGAACTATTATATTTTTTCGCATATCGCGAATTTTTTGGCCATTGGGTCATATTTTCCAGTACAGCCAAGTAACGATAGTTACTGTTATAATGGTTAGCATTGACTGTTAAGAACTTGTTCTTATAAAGGCAAGGATAAGCAGAATAACGGAAAAGCAAAGCTTTGGCTGTACATTTTTCATTAAATAATAAATAATCACACAGGATTATACGGGTGATCCAAGATTGAAAAACTGAAAAATTAGTTACCATCATCGTTAATCCAACCTCCCCCGGATGGTCTCCCCTCTCCTCAAGGAGAGGGGCAGGGGGCTGAGGCAGTCATCGTCATCGTATTCGTTTAAAAACCATGTACCTTTCAGAACATTTCCATCTTACTGAGTTCACATCATCTCAGACAGCCGAGCGTTATGGGCTCGACAACACCCCAGATACCAATGTCATCAACAATCTCACTCATCTCTGTGTTGAGGTCCTCGAACCCCTCCGGAGGCATCTGTGCCAGCCTGTGGTTATATGCTCCGGCTATCGCTCGAAGCAAGTCAACAAACTTGTCGGAGGCGTTCGTACCTCACAGCACCTCACTGGAGAAGCAGCCGACATCGCCATGCCTCGTCGTGATGCTCAGGGCAAGCCACTCACCCATGCTGCATCCCTCTCGCTTTTACAGGAATGGATGTCATGGATCATCGAAAACACCGATTTCGACCAATGTATCCTTGAGCACACGAAGAAGGGCGACTATTGGATCCATGTGAGTCACACCACCGGCCGCAACCGCCACTGTGTCATCCCCAACATCCTGAAGAAGTAAATCCCGCGTATTACCCCGAACCCTCCCTTCAGCCTTTCCCGGAAGCAAATCCTACAATAATCCAAACAATAATATTTCTGTTGAAATTCATGTAAGATTTGCTTCCGTTATTATTTAAGAAACAAATCCTACAACAATCTTAACAATAATATTTCTGTATCGATTTCTGTAAGATTTGCTTCCCATAATCCTATAAAATCCATGTTCGTGCAAATACTCCGTTAGCTTCGCGATTCACTAAGGCTCCGCCTGATTCACTAACGAAGTGATTCACTAGTTTCGCGATCCACTAGGACTCCGTCCTTCCCTTACAGTTCTTACAGTTTACAGTTACCCACACCCCACGACACGCCCCCAATCAAAAAGTGCAGAGAACATTTCGTTCCCTGCACTTTTGCTTTGTATTATCGTCTTTAGGCTCTAAGCCTTAAGCCCAAAGCTATCAACTGTTTTTACTCCCAACCTCCAAAACCTCCTTTGGCATCGGCTTCAATTACTCCTTCTTGACCTGTGTAACCACCATTTCCTAATTCTGTAGCCTCAGGATCTCTGGAGCCACCATCTAAGATCTGGCCGCCGCTAATAGCCATTAACTCTTCTGCATCAACCCCAATGAGGATAGAAACTGGTTTCTTATATGTCTTCATAACTATATCTATTTGTAATGATTACTTAACCAAATACTTTTTACCGTTCTTGATGATGAT
>JAUNIK010000181.1 GCA_030523505.1 Prevotellaceae bacterium
AGGTGGTTATTTGATTTTCTTGAGGTGGCGGGCGGCGATGGATAGTTTGAAGCCTCCCAGGGAACCAAGGGCAATGATGAGTTGATGACGACCGTTAGGAAGGCGCATGACATTACCGGTGAGTCCATCAAACTGACCACCATCAACGCGTACCATCTCACCAAGGTTGAATGGCACATCCTCGAAAGGCAGATCGCCTGCCTGATCGAGAGCCTTGCGGAAAGACTCTATCTGACAGTCGGGAATGACCATCAGAGGATGCGAACCGAGATTGGAAACCTGTGTGCGGTCGGTACGGAAACGCTTGATGAAAGGAGTGTTTACCAGTTCACGGCGTGTCTGCTCTGTGCAATGAATCAAAACCATCGCCGGGAGCAATATCCGTTCCACCTTACGTGTGCGTGCAGTTCCACGCTTCTGCTCCTCCACGCGCGTAGGAATATAGACATCATGCCCCATACGGGATAAAATCTCCGCTGACTTGCGTTCGGCACGGTTGTTGACAACAGCCACAAACCAATGGAGCGGAGATGCATTTTCCTGAGTTGAAGGCACGCCTACGGCGTCGTCAGCACATACTGCTGGCGCTATTTTTTCGTTGGTTTCAGACAGGTGTTCCAAATGAAATGATCTGTTTGAAATGTTAGAAGATTGACATTGCAGAATCCACAGGAGGGTTCTACGGTTATGCAAAGGTATAAAAAAAAGACTTACGCGCTATATGCATACGCGTGATTTTTACTTTTTTTCACAGTTGAAACTCTTTTTGCGCATAAAAACGCACTGAATAAGAAATATTATTTGTACTTTTGCATGGACAAATCGTAGTGTTGTCGCAGAATGGCTATGAGTTTCTCTTTGAAGAAGCAAAGCGATGCGAAAACGAATCTTATTTGGCAATAAAATAATTTACATATTTAATGAATAGAAAGAAGTTTTTTTTTAGGTGTTTTTGCTATGGGATTATTGCTGACGGGATGTGCCAGTCACTACGAGGTGAGTGGTGTCAGTCGCAGTAGAATCCTCATTGACAAGCGTTACGACGCGAATATGGATGCCAAGGGCGTGGCGTTTCTTGCTCCATACAAGAAAACGGTGGATAGTATTATGAGTCCGGTAGTGGGACATGTGGCAGACTATCTCTATGCAGAGAAACCGGAGAGCAATCTCTCGAACTTGCTGTGCGACATCCTCGTGTGGGCAGGAAGAGATTACGGTGAGAAACCAGAGTTCTCATTATATAATATGGGCGGTATGCGCGCGGCGTTGTCGCCTGGTGAGGTTACCTACGGCAATGTGCTCGATGTAGCGCCATTCGAGAACAAGATTTGTTTCTTCGACCTGAAAGGCAGTGATGTGCAGGAATTGTTTGAGCAGGTTGCCAAGATCTATGGTGAAGGCGTGAGCAAAGGCGTGGAACTGGTCATCACCAAGAAAGGCGAGTTGAAATCGGCTAAGTTGCACGGCGAGCCAATCGATCCTAATCGCACATATCGCGTGGCGTCTATCGACTATCTTGCCGAAGGCAACGGTGGACTGACAGCACTGACAAAAAAGACCAATGTGAACTCCCCACAGGATGAAAGCAACAACTCACGATTTGTCATTATGAACTATTTCCGTGAGATGGATGCACAAGGCATTGTGGTGACAGCAAAGGTAGAAGGACGAATAAGAGTGGAGGAATAATTATGAAAAGAATAATATTTACAATATTGGTGATGTTGCCTATGGCTTTGATGGCCAAGGGCGATAAGGAATTGGTGATACTCCATACCAACGACAGTCACAGTTGTGTGATGCCTCTGAACGAGAACCTTGCCGACACTATGCTCGCTGGGCGTGGCGGATATCTGCGTCGATTGACCATGATTAATGAGGAACGCGCGCAGAACCCGAATCTGCTGTTGTTAGACAGTGGTGACTTCTCGCAAGGTTCCACCTATTACACCATGTTCAAGGGCGATGTGGAAGGTGGACTGATGAATCTGATGAACTATGACTGCAGTACCATCGGCAATCATGAGTTTGACTTCGGTCTTGAGAACATGGCTCGTCTGTTCAAGTCGCTGAACTTCCCTATTGTTTGCTGCAACTATGATTTCACCGGCACTGTTGTGGAAGGTCTTGTAAAGCCATACATTGTGTTGAAGCGCGAAGGCGTGAAGATCGGAATCTTCGGTGTGTCGCCATCAATGGAAGGTCTTGTGGCAAAGAGCAACTATGTAGGTGTGGAGTTCCTTGACCCAGTGAAGAAAGCCGCAGAGGTTGTTGATATCCTCCGTAACAAAGAGAAGGTGGATGTGGTAATCTGTCTGAGTCATCTCGGTTGGAAGCTCGAAGGCGACTTTGATGATCAGGATCTCGTAGAGGGCAACAAGGGCATTGATATCGTTCTCGGTGGTCATTCGCACACATACCTTAAAGAATTAGGATGGGTGGAAGATGCTTCTGGCAAGAAGGTGCCTGTTGATCAGAATGGCAAGCACGCTATCTATGTCGGTAAGATAAAGATGGAGTTGAAGAAGCGCTAAGCGCAAGCCATCGCCATCGCTATCGCTATCGTATTTTAGGGGTGGATGGTTGATTCTCGGTAAGAAATCGGCGTTTTTTGTAAGGAAAATGCAATTTTATTACATAAACGCTTGGTTATGAGGGAAAATAGTAGTACCTTTGCACTCGCTTTTCGGCGTAACCGCTGACAGTGGAAGAGTCATTGGTCATGTTGCGTTGGTGAGATGAACAATTTTAACTATTAAAGAAAAATGGTAGATTTAATTAAAGTTGCTGAAGAAGCATTTGCAACCGGCAAGCAGTTCCCTGAGTTCCGTGCAGGTGATACTATCACTGTCGCTTACAAAATCATCGAGGGTTCAAAGGAGCGTATCCAGCTCTATCGTGGTGTTGTTATCAAGATCTCTGGTCATGGTGACAAGAAGCGTTTCACTGTTCGTAAGATGTCTGGTACAATTGGTGTAGAGCGTATCTTCCCAATCGAGTCACCAGCTATCGAGTCAATCGAGGTGAACAAGCGTGGTAAGGTTCGTCGCGCTAAGCTTTACTATCTCCGTAAGCTCACAGGTAAGAAGGCTCGTATCGCTGAGCGTCGTTCTCCTGTTACAACTGAGAAGTAATTTATCGGCTCTGCCGCATAATAGCGTAGAGGGGCAAGAACCTTCTGAAAAAGAAAAGATCCAAGAGGTCTCTCCGCGGAGAGGCCTCTTTCTTTTTGGCTTTTTATGCAATAAAAAGAGAATTATTGCGTTATTAGTATAGTGATTAAGACAAAGATTATAATAATGATACTCTGTCTGGCGAGTGTTGCGAGTGTGGCAGCGCAGGACAGAAAGGTGCAGCATCGTCCATATACCGATCTGCGCCCGTTCCATTTTGGTATTCAGGTGGGTGCTCACATGCAGGACATAGAGTTCCAGAATGTGGGACTCGTAACAATGACCGATGATGAGGGTAACACATTGGAGTCGCTTATTACCTGCGACCAGGACAGAATGGATCCGGGATTCAATGTGGGAGTTATCGGTGAGTTCCGATTGACCGAGAATTTCCAGTTCCGTATAGCACCAGCCATCTATTTCGGTTCGCGACATCTTGTGTTCAAGAATCTCGTGCAGGAAGAGGAAAAAGAGTTGCTGCAGCGTCAGGACATCAAATCAGCCCTGATAACATCAGCCTTTGATATTATCTTCGCAGCTCCTCGTTGCAACAACCACAGAGCGTATATGATGGCAGGAGTGACGCCAGCATTGAACCTCACCGGTAGGGCAACTGACTATCTGCGACTGAAGCGATTCCAGACCTTTGCAGAGATTGGTATTGGTTTTGACGAGTATCTGCCTTATTTCAAATGCCGTCCGGAGTTGAAGTTTATGTTTGGCTTAGGCAACGCGCTTGACATGAGCCATCCGGATAAGTTGAAGGACAAGACGATGATACAATATGCCAAGAGCGTGAAGCAAGGTCACACGAAGATGATTACGCTTACATTCTATTTCGAATAAAATAACGACGGGTCGCCAAGAAGGCGGCCCGTCAGTGTTTTTATGAGGCTATGGCAATAATGCCAAAGAGTGCTTTATTTCATTTCGGCGTCAAGCCAGGCGATGAATGCAACGAGTGATGCGTTCCAGTTGATGGCAATCTCGTTGGAAGCATAAGACCCCATATCGTCGGCATAGCATTCGTCGGCATAGTCAGAATAGTAACCCTTGCAGAACTGTGCATCCTGCTTGCCAGGGTTTGGACCACCAACAAGGAATCCCGGCAGTGGGGCAGTGATGCCGTCGGCCTCAGACAGACGCTGGTGAGGATGCTGAGGAGAGAACGAACCGAAACCTGTCACATAGCAATAGCCAGTGGCGTTGCGACCAAGGAGATAGTCGGCAATCTGTAGAGCACCCTTGAGATATTTCTTGTTGCCAGTGATGCGATATGCATATAGCATTGCAATGCCACGACCGCAGCACAACTCGCCGTTGCCACCCCATTGGAAGTCCTTTGGAGTGTTGCCGTAAGGAGCGTTGTAGCATGATGTAGGTACTTCAGCGAGATATCTACCAAGGAAATCGTAGAGATATGAGTCAGCCTGTCCACCAACATATTGTCTTACCTTGTCAAGGAATCCCACCTGGTTGATATAGCCCACGAACCCGTATGCCGGGAGCGTTGCCACATTGCCCCATGAAGGGAGTGAGAGACGAGTATTTTCCCAGTCAGGTGTAATATCTCTAAGGTCAGGCTGTTCTGATGAGTTGACAGCCTTTGTCACTGTAATCTCCGTTTCAGCCCAGCGGAACTCATCCTCCACATTGTTATCATCGTAAGCACCAGTGTTTACCGCAGGCTTGAAGTTCTTGTTCATCTCATTCTGGCGGTAGTAGATGCTTGGATTATGCTTTGCCCATTCATAGGCGTATTCAGCCTTCTGGAGGGCCTCCTCTGCCCATGCCTTGTATTCTGGGTATTTCTGGTATATGCGTGAAGCGAGAGCCATTGTGGCAGCAAAGTCGAGAGCTGCAGCAGTGGTCTTGTGCACTACATAGCGCTGCTGGTGGCAGTCGGTAGGCATGACGAATCCTTCGAAGTTTGGAGTTGTCATCTTATGGTAAACACCACCGTCGTCAGGATCCTGCATGGTGAGCATCCATTTTAGGTTCACCATTATTTCGTCGAGGAAGTCAGGGATGTTGTTGCTCGACTCAGGGATGTTCAGGTTCATTGCATTGAAGTAATCCGGACACATCTCGTATGCGCGAAGCATTATGCCGATTGAGAATGCTGAGTTCACTACATATTTATTGTAGTCGCCGGCATCATACCAGCCTCCGGCACTGCTTATTACTGTACCAGCAGGACGTTTCTCTGTGGCAGCACTCGGATGGATAAGTACATGATCGTCGGGATGACCAGCAGGACGAGCATATTCGCCGGCATACTCAGCAAGGATTGGTTCTGAGGCACGGTTGAGGTAGAATGCCTTCATACCAGCCTTTGCAAGTTCTGCGAGTGCATGTTCCTTGATGATGATGGTCTGGGTTGTCTTACCAGCCTTGATGGTGTATTCGCCAGGAGTGGTGATTGAAGAGAAATCGATGATGGCGCGCTCCTTGCCTGAGATAGGAGAAACGGCAGTGCGAACGGCTTTGCCTTTCCATACGGTTTTACCAGTGGCGTTGTCTTTGATAGTGTATGACTTTGCGTAACCATCTTTTTCGATAGTCGCTGTTTTCTCGGCGGTAGGGTAGTAGCCCACCTGATTTACACGGATAGGGTTGGGATTCTGTGCCGTAGCAATCGTTGCTATGCATGCCAGAATGGCTGTGGTTATAATTCTCATGATTGGTTTATGTTAGTTATTA
>JAUNIK010000182.1 GCA_030523505.1 Prevotellaceae bacterium
GGTCTCAAACACCAGTGGGGCAACCCGTGCCGGTTCGACCCCGGCTCTGGGTACAATAAGAACCTGTAAGTTATTGAGTTTCAATACTTGCAGGTTCTTTTTTTGTATAATTTTCAGGAAATTGACCACATTTGACCACAAAAACTGTTAAATAACGGATAATTAACGCATAAATTCTCATAGAATTTTGCAAAATCTATAAGAATTTTGTATTTTTGCACCAATGATAATAAAGAAAAGCAATGATTGAGCAACCTCCAAAAAATTTTAGCAGCGAGTTACTGCAAAAGGCTTTGTTCCTGGCAACGAGACCAGACTTGCAGTCATTACTCAATGATGCCAACGACAACTACTGGTATTGGTCTGATGTCAAATATAAGAAAATGCCATCGGATATTACCGTACAAGAGCTTTGGCTTGCCATAAAGTTCAACAGATTGGCTAAGCAGATATTTGTTTGGGACAAGTATGGCATAAAGGTATCTGTAACAAACAGAATGCAGAAGCTATGTCACTATTTTGATATGAATTTTGGCGGAGCATGGGGCAATGATTCTATAATTCCAACTGACGACAGAGAGAGATATCTCGTTTCACAACTTATGGAAGAAGCTATCGCTTCGAGTCAAATGGAGGGAGCATCAACCACAAGAAAAGTGGCAAAAGAGATGCTGAGAAAGAACATCTCACCAAGAAGCCGTTCGGAACAGATGATTGCCAACAACTATGAGTCTATACGTTTTATATCTGCCCATAAGAACGAGGAACTTACTCCTGAGCTTCTGTTGCATATACATGCCCTGATTACGAAAAAAACACTTGGAGATGCAGACGATGAAGGAAGATTCCGAATAAATGACGATGTCGTGGTGGAAAATAGTATAACAAATGAAATTGTACACACACCACCGCCATACAGCGAAATTCCACAGTTTATAGAACAACTGTGTGACTTTGCCAACAATGACAACAAGGATGTTTTCATCCATCCAATAATCAAGGCAATAGTAATACACTTTATGCTGGCTTATGTTCATCCATTCACAGATGGTAATGGCAGAACTGCAAGAGCATTGTTCTACTGGTATATGCTGAAAAAAGGATATTGGCTTACCGAATACCTCTCCATTTCTTCTATTATATATAAGAGTAAAGCAAGCTACGAAAAGTCATACCTACATACCGAGGCCGACGAGGGAGATATGGGATATTTCACCACATACCATCTGCATGTGCTTGAGTTGGCTTTTGCAGAACTTCAATCATACATAAAAAGGAAGATCGTACAAAGACAAAACAGCACCTCTCTGCTCTTGCTTGGAGGAATAAACGAAAGGCAAGCGACCATTCTCACATGGTTTATAGATAATCCGAACACTGTACTCACTGTAAAAGAGATTGAGACACGATTTGCAGTAAGCCAGCCTACGGCTAAACTTGACATGGATGGAATTGTGAACAAAGGATTACTAATAAAAATTCCGGTAACTAAATTAAAAAGCAATTATATCAAAAGTGAAGACTTTGATAATATTATCGAAACGATAAAATAAACAATTGCAACGAGCCTAAAATCATGCATGCATCATCTGTTTTTGTTGTATATTTGCCACTTAGGAACATATTTGTTATTGCTGTTCTTCTTGCTGTATGGCTTGAAACTAATTTCCATCTTGGTTTTATTGGAAATCCATGTTCATCATATTCAAACAGTTCCTTGGCACGAATGCTGGTTATGCAATCGTTTTCTCAATCTTATGCCATAATTACCACGGAATTTCCTTTGATTAGAATTTTTTGTTGTATCTTTGCAATCACAAGCCCTCACACGTACATTATTAATATGCGTACGTGCGTGAAAACCTCCCCCCGAGGGCACAGAACAGAAATAATTAAAAACCAATAATATGAAAAAGATTCTACTCCTTTTGGTCACTCTCTTTGTGACTCAGATGACTGTATCAGCGCAGGGCTGGCCTGCCAACTATAGCGGTGTGATGCTCCAGGGATTCTACTGGGACTCGTACGATGACTCTGCATGGACAAAACTGGAGAAGAAGTCGGCCGACATGTCGCACTACTTCTCGCTTGTATGGATTCCACAGTCGGGCAACTGTGGCGGTACATCAATGGGCTACAACCCTCTCTACTACTACGATCAGAACAGTTCGTTTGGTACAGAGGCAGAACTGAAATCTATGATCAACGCCTTCAAGCAGAACGGCACTGGCGTCATTGCCGATGTTGTGGTAAACCATCGCGGTAATCTCTCTACATGGGTGGATTTCCCTCGTGAGGTAAACCCTCTCGACGGTAAGACCTACGAAATGCTTTCTACCGACATCTGCAAGAACGATGACGGTGGTGAGACAGCGAAGCATACCGGTGGTCTTTCTCTCTCGCCAAACAATGACGAGGGCGAGGACTGGGCTGTAATGCGCGACCTCGACCATAAGTCGGAGAATGTGCAGAACTGCGTCAAGGCGTATGTGAAATATCTCGTTGATTATCTCGGTTATACTGGTTTCCGCTATGATATGGTGAAGGGCTTCAAGGGTTCTCATGTCAAGGACTACAACCAGTATGCTGGTGTGCAGTATTCCGTTGGTGAATGCTGGGACAGCAACCAGACCATCGAGAACTGGATTGAGTCAACTGACCGCAACTCTGCAGCCTTCGACTTCCAGTTCCGTTATAATGTACGCGACTGTATCAACAAGAACAACTGGACCGAGTTGGGCAGCACCAACAACATGAACCATGACGCTAACTACCGTCGTTATGCTGTGACCTTCGTCGAGAACCACGACACTGAGTATCGCTATGCCGACTATCAGCAGGATCCTATCCGCAAGGACACCCTCGCTGCCAACGCATGGCTCCTTGCCAACCCTGGCACTCCTTGTGTGTTCTTCAAGCATTGGCTCGACTGCAAGAAGGAGATAAAGCAAATGATTGAGGCTCGAAAACTGGCGGGCATCACCAACCAGAGCGACTTCGAGAACCTCGGTGGTTATTCTACCCGTTATGTACGTAAGGTGAAGGGTACCAAGGGCGACCTCATCGTTGCTGTAGGTACTACCATCGACCGTTTCAATGTGCCTGACGGTTTCAAGCAGATCCTCTCGGGCTACCACTATGCTTATTACACCAACGCCGATACTTCTACTTGGGAGGCTACCCTCAACCGTATCAATCAGGAGATGGAAGATGAGCAGAACGAGGAGGAGTCGTTCGACACTCCTACACCTGGATATACCTTCAATGCGTATTTCCTTGCACCTGACAACTGGAAGAATACCATCAGAGCATGGGTTTGGGACAACAACCACAACGGTCAGAACTATACCGGTGGCTCTTGGCCTGGCGAGAAGTGCTATAAGATTGGTCGTGCTGCCGACGGCCGTGCTATCTGGCAGTGGTGCTACTATGGTTCGCTGACCGATGTGCCTACCCATATCATCTTCAACAACTCCGGTTCGCCTCAGACTGCCGATATGCTCTTCACCAACGGTGGATGGTATCAGGCAACATCAACACAGGCAGAGCCTACGCTGGGGGTAAATAACGTTAACGATAACGATGACGATGACTGTAATGGTTACATTTATAACCTTGCTGGACAGAAGGTTGATGCTTCATATAAGGGCATCGTTGTAAAGAACGGTAAGAAATACATAAACAAATAACTATGAAGAAGATTATATTTGCATTATCATTGCTGCTTCTCCCTGTGTCGGTTTGTATGGCACAGAAGAGCAACGACCATGTTATTTTTCACGCATGGTGCTGGTCGTTCAACACCATTCGCGAGAATATCGCCGACATCGCTGCGGCTGGTTTCGACTATGTACAGACATCGCCTGCTCAGCATTGTGTCACAGAGGTGAGCCGCGACAAAGGCGGCGGTCCACAGCTCTTCGGCAAGGGAAAGTGGTACTACCAGTATCAGCCTACCGATTGGAAGATCGGCAACTACCAGATGGGTACTCGCGAGGATCTCATCGCTCTGTGCAAGGAGGCCGACAAATACGGCGTGAAGATCATTGTCGATGTATTGCCAAACCACACTTCAGTGAACGACTGTCAGGTGGAGCCTGACCTCGACGCTGCTGTTGGTGGCCACGAGAATCTGTACCACAAGGCTGGATTCACTCCTATCAACGATTATAACGATCGTCTGCAGTGCACCACCGGTGAGATGGGTGGTCTGCCTGATGTGAACACCGAGAATCCTGACTTCCAGCATTACTATATGCTTTATGTCAATGACCTCATCAATTGTGGTGTGCGCGGTTTCCGCTATGACACAGCAAAGCATATCGGATTGCCAAGCGACCCTTGCGACCCTGCTTCGCCTGAGAACGATTTCTGGCTTGTTGCTACCGGCAAGAAGGCTGTGAAAGGTCTTAACCTTGCATTGCCACACGACTCGCTGTTCATCTATGGTGAGGTTCTGCAGGACCGCAATGTGAAGGAGGTTGAATATGCTGATATGCTCGGTGGAGTCACCGCAAGTTCGCTGGGTTGGTGTCTGCGCCATGCTCTCGAGGGTAACGAGTGGAAAACCGACGAGATGCAGACCTACTGCCATCCTGCTTCGCCTGACAAGCTGGTGACATGGGTGGAGTCGCACGATACATACTGCAACGGTCATGAGTCGGCTGGCATCACCTCCGATCTGATTCGTATGGGTTGGATCTACCTCACCGCACGCAAGTACGGCACGCCTCTGTTCTACTCTCGTCCTGACGGCAGTGGACCAGGAAATGTATGGGGCAACAACCTCGTGGGCAAGAAGGGCAACGATGATTTCAAGCACCCTGAGGTGACTGCTGTCAACCGCTTCCGCAAGGTGATGGCAAAAACTGATCAGTCAGAGACCGTATATTATTCGGAGAACGGCAAGGTGGCAGAGGTGGCACGCGGCCAGAAGGGTGCTGCGATTATCAACATCAGTGATGCCGAACAGACTCTGTCGCTTCCAACAACTCTTCCTAACGGAAGATATTATGATGCTCTTTACCACAATAAATTCGTTGTCAAGAAGGGCATAATCACTGGTACTCTGAAACCTCACACATCATACATTATCTATAAGAGCAAGTAAGAAGCAGCATACAAATAAGAAACCAAGAAAAAGAAAAAGCTATGAGAAAACTAATCTGCTGCCTTTTGGGCATCATGCTCGCCTCTACCCTGTCGGCACAGACGGGGAAGGGCAAGTATGTGGGTGGCGACATATCGCTCATCCCTGCTTACGAGGAACATAACTCGCCTTACCTCGACACCAATGGCAATGCCATCGATGACCTTCTGGTGTGGCTCCACGACGAGTGCCAATGGAACACTTTCCGTGTACGATTGTTTGTCAACCCTGACGGCAGCGACCCGGCAGTGTGCCAGGACCTCGACTATGTGAAAGCGCTAGGCAAGCGTATCAAAGCCCTCGGGGCGAAGTTCATGCTCGACTTCCACTATTCCGACTCATGGGTCGATGCGGGGCATATACAGGCTCCTGTGGCATGGAAGAATCTCACTGTCGATGAGAAGGCCACCAAGATTGCCGAGTACACCACAGAGGTGTTGCAATCACTCAAAGCCAACGATGCACAGCCTGATCTTGTGCAGGTGGGTAATGAGATAATGTATGGTTTTATGGGCATCAAGGTGGCTCCTTACGACAAGGCCGACAGCCGTTGGGATGATTTCCTAAAAGTACTGAAGGCTGGTTGCGAGGCTGTGCGCAGCGAGTGTCCTGAGGCAAAGATCATCATCCATACCGACCGTCCTGCCAATGCCGACTACGCTAAATACTGGTATGGCAAGCTCGATGCAGCTGCTGTTCCTTACGATGTCATCGGACTG
>JAUNIK010000183.1 GCA_030523505.1 Prevotellaceae bacterium
GAATGTACCACATGCTGGGATAACACCACCGTGGAGAGCCATACCGATACAGCAGCATGCCATAGTGAGTTCGGCAACACCAGCCTGGAAGAATCCACCAGTGAAGTCGCCGGCGGTAAGAGCATGAGTCTTCTTCAAGAATCCGTCGGTCTTATCTGAGTTTGAAAGGTCGGCAGAAGAAACTATCATATTTGGAACCTGCTCTGCGAGAAGCGAGAGACAAGCCGATGATGCAGAACGAGTAGCCTCGTTGTCTTTGAGTGCAACCTTCGACCAATCGATAACTGGAGCCTTGCCGCTGAACCACTCAGCCTGCTGTGCTGCCTTCTCTGGGTTAGCGTCAGCCCAAGCCTTTTCCTCTGCATAACGCTCAGCGCAGATAGCCTCAAGTTCCTTTGCACGGTTAGCATAGATCTCTGCAACCTCTGGGAAAATCTGGAATGGGTTCTCTGGGTCGCCACCGAGGTTCTTGACAGTGTTGACATAAGCATCACCACCGAGAGGAGCACCGTGAGTCTTACAAGTGTTCTCGTAAGATGTACCGTCAGCCTTGAGGGCACCCTTACCCATGATACACTTACCGATGATGAGTGTTGGCTTGCCCTGAATATTCTGTGCAGCATCGAGAGCTTCGCGAATCTGCTCAACATCATTACCGTTTATTTCCATAACCTCCCAACCGAGAGCACGGTACTTGGCAGCAGTATCCTCATTCATTACCTCCTTTGTTTCGGTAGAAAGCTGGATATCGTTGGCATCGTAAAACATGATGAGGTTGTCGAGACCAAGAAGACCAGCGATGCGAGCGCCACCCTGTGAAATCTCCTCCTGAACACCACCATCAGAGATGTATGCGTAGATTGTTTCCTTTGCGAATGTAGGGTTGCCAGTGCGGGCTGCAAGGAATTTTGCTGCGATAGCTGCACCGACAGCGAATACGTGACCCTGACCGAGAGGACCAGATGTGTTCTCTATGCCTCGTGTGATGTCGAACTCAGGGTGACCAGTTGTTGGAGAACCCCACTGACGGAGGTTTGCCAACTCATCGAGAGTGTACTTTCCAGTGAGGCACAGCTGTGAGTAAAGCATTGGTGCCATGTGACCTGGATCGAGGAAGAAACGGTCGCGACCAACCCATGTCGGGTTCTTTGGGTCGTGCTTGAGATACTCTGAATAAAGTACATTGATAAAGTCGGCACCGCCCATTGCACCACCAGGGTGACCAGACTTTGCCTTTTCAACTGCTGAGACTGCGAGAATACGGATATTGTCCGCAGCACGATTCATAAGAGAAACACTGTTCATATTATCGGGGTTTGTTTATTTTACACAATTATTCTACCAACCTTTGGTTGGTTATTATTCATTTCTATGCAAAGATACAAAGAAATAATGAATAAAAAAAGGAAACGGTAGGTTTTCTACCATTTCCTTCGTATTATATGATTTATTTAGCAAGTTCCTTAATATCTTACTTTGTAGAGAACTTGGCTATGCCGAGTTCTTCATGCGCTCGGCAGAGTAAAAAATGTTTTTCCTCTGCTCTTACTTTGTAGAGAACTTGTAAACAGTGTGGCTTGTGTACTGCTCACCTGGCTTGAGGTATGGCTGTGGCCAATCCTTCTTATTTGGTGAGTCTGGGTACTTCTGAGTCTCGAGACAAACCGAAGCCTGCTTTGGATACTTGATACCCTTCTTACCTGCTACAGTGCCATCGAGGAAGTTACCTGTGTAAACCTGTACACCTGGCTCGTTGGTGTAAACCGACATCTGGATACCTGACTCAGGGCTGTAGAGAGTAGCAGCAACCTTTGTGTCATCACCCTTGCCGTCCTTGTAAGTGTTCAGACAGAAGTTGTGGTCGATACCCATACCCCACTTGATCTGAAGGCCGTTATAGCCTGTTGTATCAGCGATACAAGTACTGAGAGCCTTAGCCTTAGTGAAGTCGAACTGGTTGCCGTAAACTGGGCGAATCTCACCTGTAGTCATGAATGTTGAGTCAACTGGAGTATAGTTGTCAGCATTGATGAACATCTCGTGGTTCCAGTTTTCTGCCTCTGGGTGGCCAGAGAGGTTGAAGTATGAGTGGTTGGTAAGGTTACAGATAGTCTCCTCGTCAGTTGTTGCCTCATAGAGGATGTCGAGAGCATTGTCGTCTGTAAGGGTGTAAGTGATAGTTACATCGAGGTTTCCTGGGAACTGCTCCTTGCCGAACTCATCACGGAATGTGAGGACGAGCTTGTTCTCTGTAACTTCCTTTACATCAAATACATTTGCGTGATAGCCGTTGTTACCACCGTGGAGACAGTGACCATAGTTGTTCTGTGTAAGCTGATACTGCTTGCCAGCAACAGTGATCTTACCCTTGTTGATACGGTTGCCATAGCGACCGATAGCAGCACCGAAGTTGTTGCCTTCAACAGTGATATACTGGTTGAGGTTATCGAAACCGAGAACAACATCACGGAATGCACCGTTCTTGTCCTTTGCCATTACTGAAACGATACGAGCACCGTAGTTTGTTACACAAACCTCCATGCCGTCAGCATTGGTAAGAGTGTAGAGGTGTACCTCTTTGTTGTCAACGATACTGTCAAACTTTGCTGGGTCGAGTTCTGACTTTGTGAGGCCGTTGTCACCAGAACATGCAGTGAACAATGCTACGCCAAGACCGCAAGCAATAAGAAGATTCTTGATTTTCATAGTTTTTGTGTGGGATACTCCCACTAGTAAAAATTGTTTATTAGAATAATAAAGCCCCAACCCCACAATGATAGCAGGGTAGGGGCATATAATGTTTCAATTATTAGCAAACCTTGCGGCCGCCGTCACCGATAACAACAGGGATAACCTTTGCGTCAACGCCAAACTTCTCCTTGAACTTCTCAAGAGCAGTCTTAACGAAGTTGTCATAGAGATCGTCCTTCACGAGGTTGATAGTGCAACCACCGAAGCCACCACCCATGATGCGTGAACCTGTTACGCCACACTCCTTTGCAACATCGTTCAAGAAGTCGAGCTCCTCGCACGAAACCTCGTAGTCCTTTGAGAGACCAGCGTGTGTGAGGTACATCTGCTTACCTACTTCCTCGTAGTCGCCCTTCTCGAGAGCGTCGCAAACTGCCAATACACGGTCCTTCTCACCGAGAACGAATGTAGCGCGCTGGATATCCTCAGCAGAGCACTCTGCCTTAACCTCCTCGAGATCCTCCCAAGTACAGTCACGGAGAGTAGCGATCTTGCGCTCTGGGTGCTTAGCAGCAACAGCCTTAGCAACATTCTCGCAAGAGTTGCGACGATCGTTGTAAGGAGAACCAACGAGAGCGTGCTTTACGCATGAGTTGATAAGAACGAGCTTGTAGCCCTCTGGGTTGAATGGGAAATACTCAAACTCAGAAGAGTTGCAGTCGAGACGCATCAACTTGCCAGCCTGACCGAATGCAGAAGCGAACTGGTCCATGATACCGCAGTTTACACCAACATACTTATGCTCTGTAGCCTGACCAGCGCGAGCAATCTGCCATGTTGTGATCTTGTTCTCGCCGAACATATCGTTCAATGCTACACCGAAGCAAACCTCCATAGCAGCAGATGAAGACATACCAGCACCGAGAGGTACATCACCAGCGAATGCAATATTGAAGCCCTTTACATTTACGCCCATGAGGAGGAACTCCTGAACCATACCATAGAGGTAACGTGCCCATGTAGCAGAAGGGCCCTTAGCGTCGTAAACCTTGAACTCTACCTTATCCTTGAGGTCGATAGAATATGCTATAACAGTGTCAGTGCCGTTAGGACGAGCCTCAGCCAAGATACCACAGTCAACTGCGCCTGGGAATACGAAACCACCATTGTAGTCGGTGTGCTCACCGATGAGGTTGATACGACCTGGTGCGTGATATACATTACCTGTCTGGCCATCGAAGTGCTTAATGAAACGACTTCTTACAATTTCAATATCCATCATAATTGTTAGATTGATTTTATAGATTTATACATTATTAATTATTAGTCCTTATTTGAAACACGGCTACCAACGAGACCGTAGAAGAGGATGTAAGCAACCATAGCGAATACGATCCAGTAGCTCTGGATGTAACCTACAGACTTAGCAACTGTATCCTGGATGAGAGGCATGATACCACCACCAACTACCATTGTCATGAAGAGACCAGAAGCAGCAGCAGTGTACTTGCCGAGACCCTCTGTTGCGAGGTTGAAGATACCACCCCACATTACTGATGTGCAGAGACCGCAGAGGATGATGAAGAGACACTTCACTGGTACCTCACCGCCCATAAGGTTCATTGTTACTGACTCTGGCATGAGGATAGCGATAGCGATGAATACGAGAGCAACAGAAGAAACTGTAACGATCTGTGTGCGTGTAGAAATCTTACCGCTGATGAATGAAGATGTGAAACGGCCAACGAGCATCAGCAACCAGTAGAGTGCGCAGATAGAACCTGCTACAGTAGCAGCACCCTCGAATGGCATCTTAGAGATGTAGAAGTTCAACTCACCAGGGAGACCGATCTCTACACCTACATAGAAGAAAATAGCGATGATACCGAGGATGAGGTGACGATACTTCAAAGCACCCTGAATCATCTCAACCATGTTACCCTCAGCCTGCTCTGGCTCAACAATCTTTGTGAAGTAGATAACAACGAACGAGAGAGCGAAGATAGCCATAGCGATGAAGAGCAATGGAGAAACGTCGCTCATAGAAGTGTCCTTTGTCAATGTACCGATGAGTACACCTACGAGCATTGGAGTGAGAGTACCAGAGAGCGAGTTCAATGTACCACCGATCTGGATGTACTGGTTACCCTTGTTACCACCACCACCGAGGAGGTTGAGCATTGGGTTAACAACTGTGTTGAGGATACAAACACAGAAACCGCAGATGAAAGCACCGCAGAGGTAGATGAGGAAGTTCATCTTCATGATGCCACCGAATACCTCAGTGTCAGCACCATAGATAGAAGACATGTACTGAACGCAGATACCTACGAAACCGAGAGCAAGAGCAACGAGAGCGGTCTTCTTGTAACCGATCTTTGTGATCATGATACCAGCAGGGATACCCATGAAGAGATAAGCTGCAAAGTTCATCATGTTACCCATCATACCTGCCCACTCATAGGTGAAGCCCCAGATGTTGCCGAATGGAGCAGCCATGTTGGTTACGAAGGAAATCATTGCAAACAAGAACATCATTGCGATAATAGCAACGAGTTTGCCATTGTTGTTTTCTGTTGACATAATTTTTTTTAGTTTTAGTTATTTATTGAATTTGATTTTTGAATAATCATTGTATGGAGAATGCTCTCCGTTATAAACGGGCAAATCCTATGGCATCCGATAACGCCATAGGAATCAATTCCTTGTTGTTATTTTTCAACACCGAACTTGTAGATTGTCTTCTGTGTGTACTTCTGGTCTGGACGGAGAACTACACTTGGGAAGTATGGGTGGTTTGGTGTGTCAGGGAAGTGCTGGCACTCGAAACAGATAGCCGAGCGGCGTGGTGCTGTTGCTCCGTGCTGCAATTTGTAACCTGTTGCCCAGTTGTGGGTGTAGAGCTGTACGGCTGGTTCTGTTGTGTAAACCTCCATTGTACGGCCGCTGTTTGGTTCTACGATGCGAGCAGCGAATGAGAGCTCGCCTTCCTCGTTCTTGTTGAGTACGAAACTGTGGTCGTAGCCTGCACCGAACTTAATCTGCTCGTGGTCAGCGTCAATGTCCTGACCAACTGGTTTTGGAGTGCGGAAATCGAATGGTGTGCCTGCAACCTTGAGAATCTCACCTGTTGGGATGTTTGTCTCGTCGGTTGGTACATAGAAGTC
>JAUNIK010000184.1 GCA_030523505.1 Prevotellaceae bacterium
GGGGCGGGATTCCCTTATTTCACTATTTCAAGCAAATCGCTGAAATGGTCGATAATGTTATCAGGATTACAACTACGGAGGTTGGACAATGTATCGTTGCCATAGGTGACGGCACAGGTGGCAACACCGGCATTCTGCGCCATGAGGATATCATAGGTCATATCACCCACAACGAGTGCCTCTTCAGCGGGGATTCCAAAATGCTCAAGTGTTTTGAGCACCGGTTCGGCATTCGGTTTCGGATGTTCCACGCTCTCTGCCCCAAGCAGATACGAGAAAAGTCCTTCCATGCGAAGCGTCACGGTGTAGTTCTTCAGCGAGTCCACACATCGGCTGCTTGCTATGGTCAGGATGCATCCTGCTTCATGAAGGGCCATCAGCGTCTCGCGCACTCCCTCAAAGAGAGTCACTGCATCAGGGGTGTTGTAGTTGTCGAACAACCGGCGGTAGGTGTCGGCATACAGTTCCGGAGTGAGGTCGGTATCAGCAAAAAGCACCGATGGCACGGCCACGAGGGGCAGTCCGATTGTTGACTGGCACTCTGCATCAGTGCGTGCAGGAAGTCCCAGTTCGCGGATAACAGCTTGCATGGTGTTGATGATTACACGGTTTGTATCTGCGATAGTTCCGTCGAAGTCGAAGATGATAAGCGAGTATTTCATAGGGATATTTTTAGCAAAGATAGTCAATTTTTACGATATGACCAAAACATCTCTGCCATGTTTACACGAAAACAAAGATTTTATGTTATCTTTGCAGTGCAATTTATAGAACCTGCCAAAAATCCAGAACAATATGAAAAGACGAGATTTTATCAAGAAGTCAGCAGTAGCAGTTGGCGCATTGAGCGTCAGCCCTGTCGTGGCTACAGCAATGACTGCCAACAATGCATCATCGGCAAATGACACAGCGAAAGCCTCATCTGACAAGGGCAAGGGGGCTCTCATCAACAGTGCTCCTGTGCTCCAAAACTATGCCGAAACGAGTATGGGTATTGCTTTCAGTGTTACCGACAATGCCAACGGATATGTCATCTACGGCGAGAAGGCCGACCTGTCGGATGGCAAGAAGGTGTGGTGTGGCGGTTATCGCGTCACCGACATGAACAGCGAGGTGATGCAGATACGCCTCACAGGACTGAAACCGGCTACAAAATATTACTATCGTATCGGTGCTGACCGCATTCACTATGGTGGTGGTTACGACATGAAGATAATGGAGACGGTCGAGATGCCTGACATACACTCTTTCACTACTGCGGGCAAGAAGGCTAC
Source organism: Prevotellaceae bacterium (assembly GCA_030523505.1). Classification (GTDB taxonomy): domain Bacteria; phylum Bacteroidota; class Bacteroidia; order Bacteroidales; family Bacteroidaceae; genus Prevotella. Next base: position 1,275 of record JAUNIK010000184.1, read on the forward strand.
GAGCCATTTCTGTGTCATCAACGACACTCATTCCGACTGGCCTGCTATGAGCGTGGTTGTTGATAAAGTGGCCGAACTGCAACCAACATGTGTGGTATGGAACGGTGATGCTACGAATGTGGAGGAGAAGATTGACAGCCTGAAAGAGATATTCCTGTATCCTGATATCAAGTGCAAGAACTTCGCTTCCGACATGCCTTATATCTTCAACCCGGGTAATCACGAGTCGCGTGGCCTTGCCAGCCGTCATCTTGAAAAGGTGTGGATGTATCGCCAACCTGAGGAGAGAAACAGCAGAGACTGGGACCTTGGTCGCAACTTCGCAGTGAGAATGGGCGACATAGCTCTCATTGGTCTCGACACAGCCGAGGACAAACTCGACAGCAATCCTATTTTCGCTAATCTGTTCAACAGTGAGGCTTACCGCGAGGCACAGACAACATGGCTTGCTGATGCATTGCAACGCGAGGAGATACGCACGGCTCCGTTCCTCGTTACATTCTGCCATATCCCACTCTATGACGACAATCCTCGTTCTAATCCTGGTGATGTGCGTCCTAACGATGCCAGTCCTGAATATGACGATGACTATGCTGACTGGCAGCGCACCTGTGCTCAACTCTGGGCTCCGCTCTTGGAGAAGGCTCATTGCCAGTTGGTTGTCAGTGCGCATACCCACGCCTATAACTACTTCGCCCCAACGAAAGAGCGTCCGTGGGCACATATCAGTGGTGGTGGTCACGGCATGAATGCCGACGACAAAAAAAGCTACCCTACCGTCATTGAGGGTAAGGTAGTCGATGGTAAACTGCTTGTACGTGTATTCAATGCACGCGATAACGTGCAGGTTGGAGAGTTTACTTACAAGCGTCGATAATCTTCATCACTGCGAGTGCGATGTCCTGATAATGGTTCACCGCCTCGTAGTTGCGAGTATCGTAGAGGGTTCGGATAGTGTCAAACTCATGGGCAAGGCGATGACCGAAGAAATTATGGTTTATTTCCTGCCGTTCCAGTTGCTTATGGTCTTCACCTGAGCGCAAGGTAACGGAAAAGCCTTTCAGAACACTCACCGGTCCCTCTACGCGTATTATTCCCTTATCGCCCTGAATCTGCGCATAAGGATTACCGTAGCAATCCTTTCCTGCGGAACAAACACACTGGAAATCTGGATAGTGCATAACGAGGATGCCGGAAGTGTCAACACCATTGAAGCCGCGGTTTGGGTGATAGTCCACACTCTCCGGAGCTCCGAAGAGAGCCACCACGAAGTTGATGTTATATACATTAAGGTCGCGCAAAGCACCACCGCCACAGGCTGGATCGAATGCTGGAGCTATATCACCACGATAATAGCGGTCGAGGCGACTGGAATACTGCGAGTAGTCACATTCCACGAGTCGGATTCGTCCCAGTTGCTTCACCTTTTCTTTTAACGTGCGCATGTTAGGCATGTAAAGCAGCGACACCGCCTCGATGAGTATCAGGTTGTTCTCGCGAGCTATGCTGACAAGATGTTCGGTCTCTGCGTAGGTCATGCAGATTGGTTTTTCGAGTATCACATTCCTGCCGGCCTGCAATGCCTTCAGCGCATAGTCGTAATGGGCTGTGTTCACATTGGCTATATACACAAAGTCGGACTGGTCTTCACGCAACAACTGTTCGTAGTCGGTAAACAACCGCGGTATCTTGAAATCGTAAGCCAACTGTCGGGCACGGCTGATATTGCTGTGTGCAAATATCGACTGCACCTGAATATCCGGAAGTTCCGTGCGAAGCATCTTCAGCACTTCTTCCACTATCATTCCACTGCCAATAACACTGAGAGTCATAATCGTTGAATTGTTTGCAAATGCAAAGATAATAAAAATAACGATAACGATAACGATGACGATGACATTTTTTTGCCTTGATTTTATGAGAAAAACTGCACAGTATTGACAAAGTGTGAAATTCTTAGAATATTTTTATCGTTTTTGTTTGGCGGTTCGGGGGAAAATACCTACATTTGCACTTACCTAATAACAATTTGTAAACCTAACAATAAGAATCATAATAACTACTAACAATAAACAAATACTATGAATGTAAATAACATTATGCAGCAACTGGAGCAGAAGCATCCAGGTGAGTCAGAGTTCCTTCAGGCCGTTCGCGAAGTGCTTGTGTCTATTGAAGATGTCTATAACCAGCATCCTGAGTTCGAGAAGGCAAAGATCATCGAGCGTATGGTCGAGCCTGAGCGTATCATTACTTTCCGTGTGCCTTGGGTTGACGACAAGGGCGAAGTACAGGTGAACATCGGTTATCGTGTACAGTTCAACTCGGCAATCGGTCCTTACAAGGGTGCCCTCCGTTTCCATGCATCAGTAAACCTCAGTATATTGAAGTTCCTCGGTTTCGAGCAGACCTTCAAGAATGCTCTCACCACACTGCCAATGGGTGGTGGTAAGGGTGGTTCCGACTTCTCTCCTCGCGGCAAGAGCGATGCAGAGATTATGCGTTTCTGCCATGCGTTCATGACTGAGTTGTATCGTTATATCGGTCCTGACGAGGATGTTCCTGCTGGTGATATCGGTGTTGGTACTCGCGAAATCGGTTATCTGTTCGGCATGTACAAGAAACTCACCCATCAGTTCCAGGGCGTGCTCACTGGCAAGGGCCTCGAATGGGGTGGCAGTCGCATCCGTCCTGAGGCTACCGGCTATGGTGCTCTCTACTTCGTTCAGAAGATGTGTCAGACTCACGGCATAGAATTCGCTGGCAAGACTATCGCCATCTCGGGCTTCGGCAATGTGGCATGGGGTGCTGCAAAGAAAGCAACAGAACTCGGTGCAAAGGTTGTCACCATCTCTGGTCCTGACGGTTATATCTACGACCCAACGGGAATCTCGGGCGAGAAGATCGACTATCTCCTTGAACTCCGTGCATCGGGCAACGACATCTGTGCTCCTTATGCAGAGGAATTCCCAGAGGCTACCTTCTTCCCTGGCAAGCGTCCTTGGGAGCAGAAGGTTGACATCGCTCTGCCTTGCGCTACCCAGAATGAGGTGAGCGGCGAGGATGCTGAGAACATCATAAAGAACGGTACACTGCTTGTTGCAGAGGTGTCGAACATGGGTTGCACTGCCGAGGCTGCCGACAAGTTCCTCGAGAACAAGGTTATCTTTGCTCCTGGCAAGGCTGTCAATGCCGGTGGTGTAGCAACTTCTGGTCTTGAGATGACACAGAACTCAGAGCGTCTGGGCTGGTCGAACGAGGAAGTTGACGCTCGTCTGCACGGCATCATGGAAGGTATCCACGAGGCTTGCGTACAGTACGGCCGCCAGAAGGATGGTTACATCAACTATGTCAAGGGTGCCAACGTAGCCGGATTTATGAAGGTTGCAAGAGCAATGCTCGCTCAGGGCATTGTTTAAACACACGACCCCTCCCCTGCCCTCCCCAGGGAGGGAGATAGGTATGCTACATAAAAATAATCCCTGTGGAACGGTCCACAGGGATTATTCTATTTATATAAGGTGTTTCAATGATTACTTCTTGTTAACCTTGATAGTGCTGAGGCTACCATCGCTCATGGTTGTTGTCAAAAGATTAACACCCTTAACCATCGCATTGCGTGCGTCAACAATATTGTTACCACGATAGAGAACAGCACCGTTGATACTTGTTACTGTGTAACCCTGAACCTTTGCAGTGCCCATGTCTGTCTTGCTGATTGCTGTTGCATTTCCGAGGTCGAGTACATAACCCATAACCATCCAATTGCCTGCATCGTAGTAGTTGTTGTAAATCCAACCACCGAAGATGTTTCCATCAGTGCTAGCAACAGGTGTACCAGTCATTGTAACTTCCGCACCTGGAACTTCCTCCCAATTATCATCATACTCAGCGAGGGTGTATGTCATATTCTCCTTCACGAGTGTTGCAGCATCAGGGCATGTACGCTCAAGGTATGCGAGGAGTGTTTCTTCCTCACCTTCAATTGGCCAGAGTGTGGCATCACGAGCATAATCGTTGGCAGGACTTGCACAGAGTGTAGTACCGTCAGCAAGTACAGCTGTTGGGAGTGCATTGTTGTTTGTGCTCATCGCATAGCTGTTGTTTGTGAGGTCGAAACGGATTGGAGTGAGGTTCGATACAGGGAACCATGATCCTGGTGCTGGTTCGCCTTCTGTGATAAGTGTTGATGCGTAGTACTTTCCATCAGGACTCATGAACACATCATTGAACTCGAAAGTTGGACCATACACATTATTTGGATCGTAGAGTGCATCAAAGAAGAGGTTCTGTGCTGCATAGAATTCATTCATTGCATTCTGATATGCTTCATAGTCAGCAAGGAACTGAGTTGGATCTGCGATATAGTCAGCAGGAACCACGTCTGCAGGATACTCGCCTGGATCCTCGCCACTCCACATTGCCATCCAGTATGCGTCAACAGCAGCATCGTGGTCGATGAGAGCCTGCTCGTAGATTGCCTTCTCTTCATCAGTCATATAGTCGCGTGGATCAACTTCTGTTGGCTCTACTG
>JAUNIK010000185.1 GCA_030523505.1 Prevotellaceae bacterium
CCTTATTCTATTTTAATGGGAATAATTTTGCACATAGATAAATTTTATGTAATTTTGCAATAGCAAAATAATAAAACCCAAACAACAACAAATGATTATGAACAAGAACTTCTTCAAACTCGCAGTTTCTGCCTTTGCGATATTTCTGTCATCATGTGGTTCCAGCGATCCTGGTTCTTCTGACAACCCTCCTACTCCAAAGCCTGATGACAAGGAGGAGGCAGTGGGCACATATTTCAATCCGGTAATCCAGTATGACTGTCCTGACCCAACTGTTCACAGAGCTCAAGACGGCTACTTCTATCTGGTTGGAACAAACACAGGAGTCGATGGCTACTCTATATCAATGCCAGTGATGTACAAGTCGAAAGACCTCGTGAACTGGGAGTGCATTGGCAGTCCTTTCACCGAGGAAGGAAAGCCTCGCCATCTGGCAAACGAGAAGAATGGTGGCGATATTTGGGCTCTCGACCTCAATTACATCAACGGTCAGTATGTGCTTTACTACTCCAACTCGGTTTGGGCTGGCGAGGAAACGGCTTGTATCGGAGTCTCAGTTTCCGACAAGCCAGAGGGGCCTTATAAGGATTTAGGCGTTATCATCTCCAAGGAACTGATGGGAACTCTCAACAATATCGACCAGTTCTTCTTCCAGGACAACGGCAAGAACTATATGTTCTGGGGTAGTTTCCATGGTGTATGGGGCATCGAACTGACCGAGGACGGTCTTGCCATAAAGCCTGGAGCCGAGAAATTCAACATAGGACAGGGCACAGAAGGTACCTACATCGAGAAGCACGGCGACTACTACTATTTCTTCGGTTCTATAAACAGTTGCTGCGAAGGATTGGACAGCAAATATCAGGTCGTTGTGGGCCGTTCAAAGAAACTTGAAGGTCCTTACCAGCCAAAGAACACAAGCTGGGACATGAGAGATGGTCATGGCGAGATATTCGTCATTGGCGACACCGAGCACTGGGCTGGTCCTGGTCACAACTCGGAGTTCATCACCGATGATAACGGCGATCAGTGGGTTCTCTATCATTCATATTGGCGCGACCGCCCAGCGCGTGGTCGTGTAGTTTGCCTCGATAAAGTGGTGTGGGACGAAGAGGGTTGGCCTTCTGTCAAAGGCACTCATCCTTCCTACGAGCGCTTGGATGCTCCTTATTTCAAGGAAAAAGAATAAGAAAACAAACATCATAAATAGATGAAAGACTTTCTCACAAAGCATACGAACATCTTCCTCTCGCTTCTTGGCGGCATCGCAATATGGGTTTTCTGGGCGTTTATCCACCCTGAAGCTCTGTCGTATCACGAGCAGTTCCAGATGTTCCTCTTCGACACGGACTATCTTCTGGCACGCTTGGCCCTGCCTGGAGGAATGGCAGATTACATTGCCGAGTTCGTAGTGCAGTTCTTTTTCATAATCAGTCTGGGCGCAGTATTCCTCACCCTGTTGTTCCTGCTCCTTCAGCAAATCACATGGCGCTTGGCTCGCAAATGGGGCGCAACCGACATGTACTATCCGCTTTCGTTCATCCCTGTCGTATATATGATGGGTACAATGTGCAATCCGGATGTAATGATTTCGCTGATTGTCGCCCTGACAGCCGTTCTCGCAATAGCACTGCTCCACGCCACAATCAAATCGCCAAAGTTACGTCTGGCATCAATAATCCTCATTCTGCCATTGTCATTCTGGCTTTTCGGTTATGTCACTGCGGCTCTCCCTGTGTTGTTCGCCTTCAACGAGTGGCGCTCAAAACAGCCGACAAAGAGCATCGCAACGACATTCGGAGTTTCCCTGGCCGTATCAATCCTCATCATAGCAGCATTATATCTGTTTGCCGGACTGATTCACCGTGGCATCAACGCCATTCTCATCGGATTCAACTTCTTCCGCTTTGACGACCAGACACCATCTACGCAACATATCTGCGTTGCAGTCATAACCCTCTTCCCAGCCCTCCTGTCGTTTATCCCAGCAATTAGAAAGGCCGAGAAATGGGGTGCTATTTCTCTCACTGCACTGGTTCTTGTGGTTGGTGCATTCCATCTGACAAAGCAGTTCGACAAGTCTATGTGGCGCATGATAAAATACGATTATCTTGTGCGCACACTGCATTGGGACAGCATAATCAGCATGGCAGAAAAGACTCCTTCGCCTACTCCTTACGATGCTGCATGCGTAAACCTTGCTCTAGGCATGAAAGGGCAGTTGGGCGAACGTATGTTTGAGTTCCCGCAATTCGGCACAGAGGGTCTCATCATGCCGTTCTCAAGCAATCATTTCGCCACTCTTGCCCAATCGGAGATATTCTATCAGCTCGCAATGGTGAACGAGGCACAGCGTTTCTTCTTCGAAGCTCAGGCTGCTATACCTAATCATTACGAGAGCACGCGCGTGTACAGACGTCTGGCGGAGACAAATCTCATAAACAGCCATTATGGTGTGGCTCAGCGATATCTGCTGAGATTGAAGCGTACCTTGTTCTATCGCTCATGGGCGGAATCACGTCTGAAGATGATCGAAAACAAGGAATTGTTTAACAAGGAGAATGAATACTACAACTTGCGAAAGCTTTCTGGCAAGACCGATATTCTGTACAGCACCAACTTACTGAACCAGACTCTGGCTCGTCTGTACTACCAGAACAAGAGCAATTCCCTGGCTCATGAATATGCGCTTGCCTATGCTGTGCTCGACAAGAACATAAAGTTCTTCAACGAAATACTGAACCACGATGCTGCGCATTGGAAGAAGTATGTGATGCCTCGCCACTGGCAGGAAGCTTATCTGCTGGCCACAATCGCCAAAGAGGATCGTGACTTGCCGGTTACAAATGAGGCAATGGAAGATTTCCGTAGTTTCTTCAATGCTTATTCCAACAATCCTAACGACCCAATGCTGAGCATCGGACGTTTGAAAACAAGTGCTTGGTCGTACATCCTTGGCACAAAATAAATCTCCTTACTTGATTATCTGTCATGTTCAACAGAACAATTTAATATAGTATGAAACGATTTTTCCCAATAATCCTATCGGGATTGCTCCTTGCAGGTTGCAGCGATTCTCCACAGAACGCTACAAAACTTGATCAGCAACCGAAGATTTACCCTGATTATATCGGTGTTACTATCCCTGCCGAGATAGCACCTCTCAACTTCAACTTTCTTGGCGGGGAATACTCGATGCTCGACCTTGTCATCCGAGGAAGCAAGGGAGGCGAACTACATACGAGCGGCAAAACTATCGATATCGACATTGACGACTGGCACGAACTGACAAAAGCCAACGTGGGCGGAACTTTGGAGTGCGTTCTCTCCGTCAAGGTCGATGGAGAATGGAAAGAATACAAGTCTTTTGAAATGGCAGTGAGTCCTTTTGCCCTCGATGAATGGGGAGTAACCTATCGTCGTATTGCTCCTGGATACATGTTGTTCGGCAAAATGGGCCTTTACCAGCGTAACCTTTCAAACTTCGACGAATACACCATCCTCGACAACGAGGAGGTTCCTGGTGCTTGCATGAACTGTCACACATCAAACCGTACAAACCCAGACAACTTCACATTCCATATACGTGGAGCCAATGGCGCAACCATCGTTCAAAGCAACGGAAAGCACGACTGTCTGGATACAAAGACTGATAAAACATTGGGCACATGTGTTTATCCTTACTGGCATCCTTCAGGAAAATACATCGCATTCTCCACAAACAGTACACACCAGGCATTCCATTCCGTTAGAAGCAAACTTGTTGAGGTTTACGACGAGGGTTCCGACCTGCAGATTTACGATGTAGAAAAGAAAGAGCTGATTATCTCGCCTCTTGTGAAGACCAAAGACTGGATGGAGAGTTACCCTACTTTCTCGCCTGACGGTAAGACGATTTACTTCTGTACTGCATTCCAGGAAGAGATTCCAGACGGATTGAAGAACATCAAATATAACATCTGCAAGATTGATTTCGACCCTGTAAAGGGCGAATTTGGCAACAAGGTTGATACCATCTTTGATGCTCGCAAGATGGGAAAGAGTGCAGTTCATCCACGCCCTTCTTACGATGGAAAATATCTCATGTTCACCGTTTGCGACTATGGTTGCTTCCCAATTTGGCACAAGGAGGCCGACCAATGGATAATGGATCTTGCTTCGGGCGACGTTCGTCCTATGACTGAAGCCAACAGCGATGACAGCGACAGTTTCCACAACTGGAACGTTAACAGTCATTGGATTGTATTTACCTCACGCCGCGATGATGGTCAGTTTACACGCCTCTATCTCTGTTCCGTTGATAACAAAGGCAATATTTCCAAACCATTTATGATGCCACAACGCAATCCTCTGGATTATTACCAGAACATGATGCAGGCTTACAACACTCCGGATTTCACGGCAAAGCCTGTTGAATTCGACCATGTAAACGGTGCTAAGGAGATTCTCTCAAACAAGAGAGATAAGATAAAGGTAAAAGAATAATTTTTCCACACGCTCTTCACAAGCAGTTAGCATTCATACTAATACAAAGAAAAGGAGTTCGGCAATCGCCGAACTCCTTATTTTATTCGTGATAGAAACCGGGGAATTACTTCCAACCGTTGTTCTGTACGAGGTTAGGGTTACGCTGGCACTCCTCATCTGGAATAGCCCAAACGTCACCAAGTGATGCTGGTGGCTCGTTGAGTGTGTAACGATGTACACCCCACATCTCTGTCATACCGTTACCACCTGCGAATGTCTTAGCACGCCAGTGTGTACCAGTAACAGTCTTGTGCTCGCCGTTAACAGGGATATCAGCTGTTACAGTGATCTGAGGGAGGTTAGCACCCCAACGGAGCTCGTGGAAGTAAACCTTGTTCTCGAAAGCAAGCTCCCACTTGTACTCGTTCTGGATACGCTCACGGAGGTCAGCCTGATCCTTAACCATTGTCCACTCGTTGCTGTTCAACTTAGCAACGCCTGCACGCTCACGAACCTGGTTCAAAGCCTCAACAGCCTTGTCTGTGTTGCCAAGCTCGTTGTAAGCCTCAGCAAGACCGATAAGAGCCTCTGCATAACGGAACTGAGGGATATCGATTGGAGAGTCACCCCACTGGTTCCACTCACGACCCTCGTGTACCCACTTACGGATGAGGTAGTAGTAACGGTCGTTAGTATCGGTACGTACGTCGTATGGGAATGCAGCATCTGAACCGATGTAAGGCCAACGGAGAGTATAAGTTACAGCAGAACCTGTACAACCACCGATGTACTCAGAGTAAGGAGTGATTACGCTCATAAGGAGTCGTGGGTCACGACCGTTGTAAGCCTGAAGGATACGCTCCTCATTGCCCTCAACGAGATACTTAGACATATCTGAACCATAGTTTGCCATCTGCTCGTACTTAGCCTGTGACTGATTGGCTGTAGCGGCATCGTCAGCAGCAGTTGGATTCTTTGAGAGGTGGTCACGGAGGAAGAATACCGAACGTGCCTTGACATCCATCTCATTGTAACCTGGGATTACGTCATTCCAGTTGAATGGCTTACCGTTAGCATAAGTGTAAGTCTCAATGAAGTAAGGGTTAACAAGGTGGTTGTTCCAAGCGTTACCTACAGTAACACGGTTACCATATGTTGCGCTGTACTTGTTACCAAGACCAGAGTCACCAGTGTACTGATACTGGAAGATGAACTCATCGTTCTTCTCATTAGCCAGCTTGAACATCTTCTTGTAAGAGAGGTTGTAACCGAACTGAGCATTCTCAGCGTCAGTGTTCTCAACATAGAAGAGTTTGTAACCACAAGTCTTA
>JAUNIK010000186.1 GCA_030523505.1 Prevotellaceae bacterium
TCTACAGGTTATCAATGATATTCGGTTAAACACAGGGTTTTACTGGTGAGCCAACTTTTATATGCAATTTCTTGCAATGTATGAATGGGAACGACGTTGATGTTGCTCTTATTTCATATAATGAGGATAGCATATCCGATTTTCGTGTGACAGAAGGAGAATATACTACCTATATGTTTCCTGTGTTTGGCGGAGGAAATTTTCTTTCTTATGGTCTCCTTTCGCTTGCAATTTTAAAAAAATACATCCAGGACTCGGTCGACAATATTTTCTTTGTCAGTCATTCTCCTTGTGCAGACTATCTCAAGGCAATAAAGCGTTTGTTTCCCAAATCAAAACGTTATTTTGCCATTCATGATCAGGGATGGACCGCTTCTCTGCTGGGCGATAACGCTCGGTTCACCCGCATTATGAGTTCTTTTTCATATGGCAAAGAGGATAGGAAAATTGTAGATTATGTCAGACGGTTTTCGAAAGAAGAAAAGAGGATGTATCGCTTGGCCCACAGGGTAATCTGCCTTTGTCAAAATACTAAGAAGTTACTGATTGATGTGTATGGTGTAAAAGAAGCCAAAATCAGACTTATACCTAATGGCCGAATTGGATGCAGTTTGCTGACCGATATAGAAAAGTTAGAGGTAAGAAAACGTTTGGGAATATCTACCACAGACATCATTCTGTTATATGTAGGTAGAATGGTAGAAGCCAAGGGAGTTTTTGAACTCTTACGTGCATTTGAGATACTTTGGAGTCAAAACCACCGTTTGCATCTGGTTATGGCCGGTGAAGTTTTCAATTTGAATGATTTTGTCAAGTATACGCCTAATAGTGCTTCTCATGTGACTTATACAGGACTTTTGGATAAGGATAGACTCAGCGAGTGGTATGAGATAGCAAATGTAGGTATCCTGCCATCGTACACAGAACAATGTAGCTATACAGCCATAGAAATGATGCTGCATAGACTTCCAATAATTACTACTAATGGGAATGGTTTAGCAGATATGTTTAGGGATGGAGAAAATGCTCTTGTTATGCAACCTTGTAAGGACACTCTGACAGAGTCAATTGTACAGTGCGTTACCAATATGCTTGGGTATAATAAGCCAACTTTAGAGAAGATGGTGGAAAGTGCATATGTCAAGGCATGTACAGACTATAGTATAGAAACTATGTATAATCATTATTGTGGTTTGTTCTATGATGAATATAGATAAAATAGCTCCGATGATTAGTATTGTACTGCCCGTGTATAATGCTGAGCAGTACCTGCAGGAGAGTTTGAACAGCATCTTGGAGCAAACATATACTGACTTCGAGCTGTTGGTATTAGATGATGGTTCCACCGACAAGAGTATTGAAATTGTTGAAGCCTATAGTGATAATAGAATAAGATTATTTCGAGGAAATCATAATTTCATAGCAACTCTAAACAAGGGTATTGCAGAAAGCCGAGGTAAATATATTGCGAGAATGGATGCAGATGACGTGATGGTATTGAATAGGCTTCAAAAACAAGTGAAGATAATGGAAGAGTATCCAGATGTCGCTGTTTGTAGTTCTTGTGCGGAGGCATTCGGACTTCAACACGGGATAATGGGTTCTGGACTTGGGCTCATCGACAAACCTTTGCCTTATCTCTTGTATGGTAATTTTCTGATTCATCCAGCAACCATGATTCGTAAGAGTTTTCTCGTTGACAATGGTGTAAAGTATGCTAATTGCCCATTTGCAGAGGACTATAAGATGTGGTTTGATATTGCAAGACATGGCGGAAAGTTTTTTGTATTACCAGAAGCTTTGCTACGATATAGATTCAGTGAGAGCCAGGTGTCTTACCAAAATACAAAGGAACAACTTGATTCTGCATTATCTATCCAGCAAGATATTATGGAACTGTTGTTGAACATGAATACATACAAACCTGAATTGCTGATGAGTTTGTACGATACTCTAGCTGAGCTTAATAACGATGGATTATTGAGCGCAAATACGATATTTACACTGTATCATCAATTATTTGTGACCATAAAACAATGAATAACAAACGCAGGCATATTCCTGTATAACAAAACAAGACTATTTATGAAGAAAATTAAGAAAGTTGAGCTCTCTCATGATTGCGTGATGAGTAGCTTAGAGATGAAGAATCTGCAAGGAGGTACTACCACTACCTCTTCAACCAACTGTTCGCTTACATGTCCGAATGGCAGTAGTATTAGTATTACATCATGTATTGGAACATGTACTGCTGGAGGAAATACGGTTACTTGCTCTGGTCCTACGTCAGTATTAACAAAATTCTGCAAATGATTTTTGTTATGTGATCATGGCGGTTTTGCAGCGGAAAAGTATTAATTGTAAATACTAATAATTATACTTTGACGTTGCAAAACCCAATGAAAAAAATATTTGAAAGGTTTTTAATACCATCCCTTTTTGTTATGATTCATAAACTCATTTTCTGCTTAGCCTTTATGTTTCTCGCTCCCTTTGCTATGCGTGGCGAGATATTGAAGGGGCGTGTCGTCGACGCCGAGACATCTGAGCCGCTGGAGAGAGCCAATGTAGAGATTACGGAGGAAATCCCTGACTTCTGCACGTCTGTAGTGACTTTCGCCACTGACAAGGAGGGCTATTTCCGTTACGAAACCAGCAGCGATGCCAGCCGATTGACCTTCGTGGTGAAGTTCTTCGGTTATCACAACCAGACCATCAAGCGAGTCTCCATCGGAGGCAGCGACACCCTCTCCATCCCCGACATCAAACTCAAGCCCAGCGCCGTACTGCTGAAGGAACTGAGCGTGAATGCTAAGGCACGACGTTTCTACATGAAGGGAGACACGGTGGTGTTCAATCCCGAGGCTTTCCGAGTGGAGGAGGGCGACAGACTCATCACGCTGGTGGAGAAACTGCCGGGCGTGACGGTGAAGGACGGCAAACTGCTGTGGAATGGCCAGCCGCTCATCGTCATGATGAACGGAAAGGATGCGCTGAGCCAGCAGATGCTGCTCAATCAGCTTCCCGTGGTGGCTGTGGACAAGATTAAGGCCTACGAGCGGACCGGCGAACTGCAGGACCGCACGGGTGTGGCAGATGGCAATCAGGAGCATGTGCTGGACGTAAGCATCAAACCTGGCTTTATGGATCGATTCTACACTTCGGCTGAGGCTCGGGCCTATACGGGAAAGGAGTATGCGACCCAGTTGGATGCCACCAAACTGAGCGACAGCCATCCCATGATGATCTTTGCCCGCGTGGCAGACGATCCACACATGGTGAACACCCGGACCATGGGGAGCTGGAGCAGTGGTACCAACCTGCTGCCCGTACGGCAACAGGCAGGTGCCCTGGCCTACCGGCATCTCTGGAAACCGAAGGATGTGCAGACAAAGCGCGACAGCCGCTGGGACATCACAGTGGGTGCCAACCACTGGGATAAGTCCGAGGGTCGATGGGAGCAGCAGCATGTCTTCATGGCGGGCAAAGCCTCTACGCAGAGCTACAGTACTTCGGACTCCTACGACCATCGTCTCATGGTTCCTGTCGACTTCACTTCCTATCTCAACCTCAGTCCCAAGAACACTCTCTCGCTGAATGCCAATTTCTCCTTCGTCCGCGAACAGAAGGAGCAACATACGCAGCAGGAGACCACCGAACTGGACACTGATACCAAGGCCAACAGTTCTGACTACCAGAGCCTCGACACCAAGAAGGGTATCAGTGCCAACGCGGATGCACGCCTCACTCACTACCTGACTGGCGGCGCGCTCTCCACCAAGGTCCGCATTGAATACGAGAATATGCAGCAGGATGGCAGTTCTGTGGGACAGTACCTCTACCACCAGACCGGTCTGAGCTATCTCGACCGCCAATGCTTCGACAGTCCCAACCACAAGTTGCTGGTAGGATGGGACATGGACTTCAATAAGACTATGGGTCAGAGCACCATGCTGCATGGTGCGTGGGAAACTAATTATTCTAACCACTCTCAGGACGAGAACCGCTGGCGCAACGATGTGTTGGACTTTGAGAACAGCAGCAGTCGTAAGAACGATCGTGTGAACAACATCTTGACCCTGGACGCCAACTACAAAACCGGAGCCTTCAGCCTCAAGCCCATCCTGCGACTACAGCACCAACACGAGCGCACCGACTACCGCCGTGCTCAGCTCGACACCGTGGCGCTGCGCAACCTGCTTACCGTTCGTTCCACGCTGGAGATGAACTACCGCCTGCAGAAGCAGATGAACCTCAAGGCCACCCTCGGCTACCAAAACCGTCCGGCCGACCTCATCGACTGCATAGGCTATCAGGACAATACCAATCCGCTCTACATCCGCATGGGCAATCCCAACCTCAAGATGACCCATACCCTCGAGGCTGGCTTGCTCTACACCGCCATGCTCACGAAGCATGGTCAGGCCTTGTCCTTCTCCCTAAAATACCAGAAGAAGTACGACCCCATCGGCACCGTCCTGCACTACAATTCCACCACAGGTGGCTATCGCGAGCAGAAGCAGAACGTGAGGGGTGGCAACATGTGGAGTGGTAACCTGAGCTACGACCGCGACCTGACCGAGGACCTCCAACTCAAGAGTACCCTCCACGCCTCCCACGACCGCACCTTCGGCATCATGACCCTCGTGGACGAGGCCACCCATCTCATCTACAACCGCCAGAGCCAGACGCAGCTGAAGGAGGATCTCTCCTTCCGGTACGAGCACTTGAACTGGTCGGTCTACTGGTTTCATGTCTTCACCTGGAACGGCTATGCCTATACCGAGGCATCTCATGCGCCCAGCGATATCTTCAACTACGAAACCGAGCTTCGCATCCGCTACCGTCTGGGCAGTTGGAAGTTCACACTCTCTCCCCAGTTCATCTTCGACCATGGCTATCATTCCAATCTGATGAATGGAGGGCAGTTCCTGCTCAACGCACAGGTCGATTATTCCTTACTCAAGAACCGCGCCGAACTCATCCTCAAGGCTGACGATCTCCTAAACCAGCAGAAGCACAACTTCTCCAGCTTCACCGCTACCACCCAGGCCGAGGGAGGCGAACGCTTCATGCATCAGTACCTGAGCTTCACCTTCCGATATCGCTTTGACCCGAGGTCAAGAGATAAGAAATAAACATTAATAATTTAAAAAATCTGACAATGAAGAAGATTAAAAAGTTGCAGTTGCTCAATGTGAGTGTACTGGGAAACAACGACCTGAAGAATGTCGTTGGTGGTATGAACAACAGCGATGATTGTTCAGCTCCTGTAGAACAGTGTGATACAGGACGAACTTGTTCTGGTTTCTTCAAGGGAACAGGCGTTTGTGGTGTTAATGCCACAAGTTATTGTGTGTGTATTCCTGGTTCTACATCAAGTCTGTTTGATGAGTAAAGTGTGAGTTAATCTAAAAGAGTGCCTTAAAAGAACGTAGTATATACAAGTAATTTAAGGCACTTATTTAAAAGTGATTTTTTGATGCTACAGAATTTCCCTCACTACCACCAGCAGGAGTCAGCAGACTGCGGTCCGGCATGTCTTCGCATGATAGCCAAGTACTATGGTCGTCAGTATTCTCTTGAAATGCTGCGCGAACATAGCTTCATCTCTCGCGAAGGCGTCTCCATGCTTGGTATCAGCGATGCAGCGGAATTTCTTGGAATGCACACGCTTGGTGTCAAGGTAACATTCGAGCAGCTTGCTAACGAAGCCATGCTACCATGCATCCTTCACTGGAACCAGAATCACTTTGTAGTATGCTATGGCATCAAGAAAAAGC
>JAUNIK010000187.1 GCA_030523505.1 Prevotellaceae bacterium
CACGGATAGTAACGCTGAATCCCTTACCTGGCTGAGAAGAAGTCTGTGTAATCTGGACACCGGGAGAAGAAGATGCCATTGCCTCAAGCGCGTTGGTCGTGTTGAGCTTTGCAATGTCGTCACCCTTCACCTGCACTGTAGCACCAGTCACAAGCTTTTTCTTCATTGTTCCGTAACCGATGACAACAACATCGTCGAGAGTAGTGTCTTCTGCCTTAAGAACGATAGTTAGGTTTTTAGCTCCACCCACTTTCACTGTCTCTGTACCATATCCTATATAAGATACGGACAACTGTGCGTTAGGTGTCGCATTCACTTGAAAATGTCCGTCCAGGTCAGTTACTGTACCAGTGTTTGTACCAAGTACTCGCACTGTAGCACCAATGACTGGATCGCCATTTTCATCATTTACAGTTCCCTTGATTAAGTTCTGAGCCAACGCTCCGAGTGGGAGCAAACAGAACAGGAACAGTAATACTAATGGCTTTTGCAGTTTTGTAACAAATCCCATAATTAAGATTCTTCTGTTAGTTAATAATATAAAGTTTTGGTTCTCATTTTCTACCAATCATTCATTTTTCGGCTGCAAAGGTACATATAATAAAGTTGTAGCAGAATTTGTATCAAATACTTGTTAGAATGTTACATTCGGCAATTTTTTGCAATTTTAGCTTATTTTATAAGACGAAAATGGACGGATTTGTTACAATTTAACCAAAAGGTGGAACTATTTTAGCATAAAGGTGGAGATTTTTAAAAAAATGTTTGGTAAGAATAAAAAAAGTGTGTATCTTTGCACACGTAATAACTATCAAAGACAATGAGAAAAACTCTGCTAACTATACTTGCATTACTGATTGTGTCAGTGGCAAAAGCACAGATCGGTAAGCTGTTCAATACCGACAAGAGACTGTCGAGCAGCTTCGTGGAGGACATATATCAGGACCACGACGGCTTTATCTGGATTTCAACACGCAACGGGCTCAACCGCTACGACGGCTACAACTTCAAGGTGTTTAAGAAGGGGGAGCCGGGATGTGACGGTATGATGTCCAACTATGTCAATACCGTAAGGCAAAGCCGAAACAAGATATTATATATAGGTACGCAAAGAGGAGTGCAGACCTACAGCAATGACAGATTTCAGAACGTAAAGCTCTTCGACTCTGCCGGAGAGTCGATTATCTCGTTTGTCAGCAGCATTGCCGAGAGAAAGGATGGCACCATAATGATAGCCACATCGGGCAACGGACTTTTCTCTATGACCGGAAAGAACGAGGCCCATACCTTTGACCCTCTCAAGGACATAAACGGAATAAGGAAGGTATATGTGACGAGCGACAACACCCTTTGGCTACTTACCGAGGACAAGGGCGTGGTGACACTGAAAGACAAGACAAGACGCTCATATTTCGACAGCGAGGAAATGAAGATGACCGCAATGGCTATCTGCGAGGACAAAAGGGGGAACATCTATATCGGAACTTATTCATACGGACTATTCGTAAAGGGCAAGGGCGAAAGTACATTCAGACACATTGACAATACTGAGTCAATGCGCATACAAGCCCTCTACGTATGCCGAAACGGAAGGGTGCTGATAGGACTTGACGGACATGGAGTGGCAATCCTTAACCCTAAGAACATGCAGATAACATGGAATCCATTCTATAGCCATGAAGTAAACCTGTATCATGCCAAGGTGAACTCCTTTGTGGAGGACAACTCAGGCAACATCTGGTTTGGTATGCTACAGAAAGGTGTATTCGTGCAACCGGAACAACCAATGGGATTCGGATATACGGGTTTCAAAATGGGAAACAGAAACCTCATTGGCGACTGCTGCGTCGCCAGTGTACTAATCGACAGCAGGGGGCGCTCATGGGTAGGCACCGACAAGGATGGCGTGTATGTGCTCGACGATAATCACAACCTGATTACACACATCACCAACATGCCAAGCACCATTCTCGCCCTTGCCGAGGACAAGCAAGGAAGAATATGGGCGGGAGCATACGTACACGGACTGGGATATATCGACCCTAATACCTTTATATATAATAAGGTGGAACTGGCAGGCGAGAAACGACTTAACGTATTCGACATTAAATCCGACTCACGAGGCAACCTGTGGATTGCCACCATGGGACACGGATTGATAAAATACATCCCCGAAAGCAATGACACAAGGGTGTATAAGGCAAGTGCTGAAGCTGCTGGCAACAGTAAGGTAAACGCTCTCGTAAACGGATACATCAACCATCTGGCATTGTCGAAAGACCAGCAGAGACTATATGTGGCAACAACTATGGGACTTTGCTGCTTAGACATCACACGTGACTCGTGGGTAATTCCATTCGGGAAAAATGTGCTTGAATACGGAAAAAGCATACGCTCGGTGGCTGAAACAAATGGTATTTACCTGTGGTATGGCACAGATGACGGACTAATGAGACGTACTTTGGCTAATGGAACAACAAAGGTGGTGACTGAGAACGATGGTCTTCCCGACATGGGTATCGCATCGATAGTGAAGGACACAGACAATAACATGTGGATTGGAACCGACCACGGACTTTGCCTGATGGACGAAAAGACGGGAAGAGTGAAATATTGCTTCTACGTGGATGACGGTCTGCAGAGCAACGAGTTCAGCGACAGGGCTGCCTCCCTCGGAGGAGACGGCTCGCTGCTTTTGGGAGGTATTGGAGGTATAACGTGGTTCAGGCCACGAGACATCAAAACGGCTAAATGGCAGGCTAAGGTGCATCTCACCAACCTTATTGTGAACGGATTGCCAATATCAACCAATTCAACATCAGGTTCATACACCGTGACCGACAAACCGGTGATGATGAGCGACAAGTTTGAACTGGCACCCGACGAGAACACATTCTCCATACAGTTGTCAACTCTCACATACGACGCACCGGAGCATATCTCCTACTCGTATAGCATCAACAACGAGGAATGGACTACACTGCCAACGGGCCAAAACGAAATCAACTTCAGTCACCTGCCGCCGGGAATGTATAAGTTCCGCATTAAGGCCGACAAAAACGACATGGAATCCGAAATTAAGGAGTTCAGCATACAGATACATTCTCCTTGGTATCTATCCTCTTTTGCCTATCTGCTATACATTGCGTTAGTGGTGTGTGCAATATACCTATATGTGCAATACCGCAAGCGCAAGGAACAGGACAGACTGAAACTGCAGGAACACATACACGCCGAGGAAATGAACGAGGCTAAGATCAAGTTCTTCATGAACATCAGTCACGAGATACGCACCCCTATGACGCTCATCATGGCTCCGCTGATGTCGCTGCTGAAAGAGGACAACGACCCGCAACGCAATAGTGCATACATGACTATTAAGCGTAATGCCGAGCGTATTCTTCACCTCATCAGCCAGATGATGGACTTGAGGAAGATCGAGAAGGGTATGATGAAGCTGAAAATGCGCGAAACCGACCTTATCGGTTTTGTGGATGACATCTGCAATATGTTTGAATATCAGGCTAAGGCCAAGAAAATCCAATTCAGGTTTATCCATGAGGATGAACATCTGCCTGTATGGATTGACCTTGCCAACTTCGACAAGGTGGTTGTCAACCTGCTGTCGAATGCCTTCAAATACACGCCCACCGACGGAAAGGTGGAAATCACCGTAAGTCACGATGACAAGAAAGTGAAAATCGAAGTGCGCGACACGGGCGAGGGCATACCAAAGGACAAGATAAACAAGATTTTCGAGCGTTTCTACCAAAGCGAGACTTACACCAACAACCGCCATCTGGGCACTGGTATCGGTCTCGACCTCACAAACTCGCTCGTATTGCTACACCACGGCTCTATCACTGCCAAGAACAATGAAGACGGACAGGGTGCTACGTTCACAGTGGAAATACCATTGGGAAGAAACCACCTCACAGACGAAGAGATTGCCAATGTCAACGAAACAAAGGAAGAGGAACCCAAAAAGGTGGAGGATATACTGAAGGAATCCTATGATTTTGAAAAGGAAGAGCAAGAGGTAAGTGATAATAACGATATGCAGAATGTACACAAGAGATCGAAGCCTCTGCTCACTATCGTGGAGGACGATGTGGAAATAAAACAGTATCTTGTACAAGAGCTGAAATCGTCATTCAGCATAACGACATACGAAAATGGTCAGGACGCTCTCATGGGCATTCTTAAGGATATGCCTGACATCGTGCTCAGCGATATCATGATGCCTATTATGGATGGTACAACACTGTGCGCCAAACTGAAAAACAACATACGCACCAATTTGATTCCAATAGTGCTGCTGACGGCAAAATCGAGCGACGAGGATAAGTTGGAGGGATTGGAAACAGGCGCTGACGCATATATCGTCAAACCATTCAATCTCGACATCCTGAAACGCACCATGCTTAATCTCGTGGCATCGAGAAACATGATGCGCAACAAGATGGAGGGTAAGGAAACACAGGAAAAGAACGTGGAAAACCTCGAGATACAGACTGCCGACGACAAACTGATGGAGAAGGTGATGAAAGTGATCAACACCAACATAAACAATGCCGACCTGAGCATCGACTACATCGCCAAGGAGGTAGGACTGAGCCGTGTGCACTTCTATCGCAAGATGAAGATACTTACCAACCAGTCGCCACACAACTTCCTGCGCAACATTAGAATGAAGCAGGCGGCACGACTCTTCGACGACGGGCATCAGAACGTGAACGACGTGATGTATGCCGTGGGATACAACAATGCCAGCTCATTCTCTGTTGCCTTCAAGGCCGTATATGGCATGGCTCCGAGGGAGTATATAAAATTAAAAAATTAAAATATTAAAGTGATTTGACATAGCAGCGGCGGCGCTTATGGTTCTCCGGCTTCAGCGGTCCCCATTGGCTCTGCACATTGTCGTTGGACTCCATCTCCACCTGACTTTCGCCCCACTTATATCCATACTTCTGATACCATGGAATGAGGTCGGCAAACATCAGGGCATTGGCACCCTTGGCACGGTATTCGGGGAGAATACCCATAAGAAGAAGATCAACACCCTCGGTCTTCTGATATTTCAAGGCACGAAGCACATGCCACCAACCAAAGGGGAAGAGACGACCATTGCGGCACTTCTGGAAAGCATGCGAGAGTGAGGGAATGGTAATGCCCACTCCAACAACCTTCTTATCGGCGTTCCAGTCTTCAACAAGAGTGATGAGATTAAGGTCGGCCATTGGCAGATACATCTTCACATAATGGTCGATCTGCTTCTGACTAAGTTCGGAATAACCGTAAAGATCCTTGAATGTATCATTAATGATAGAAAAGATCTTCTGGCCATATCCTTGCTTAAAGACCTCGTCGCGTGTGAGTTTCTTGACATGCAGGTTGTATCGCTTCTCTATCATCTGGGCTATCTTGGTGTATTTCTCGGGCACCTCATCCGGCACATACATCTTATATTCCACATAGTCGTTGTCCTTCTCCCAACCACCAAGCTTCTCCATGTGCTGCGGATAATAGGGATAGTTGTATATGGTGGCTTGAGTGCCAAGTTGGTCAAATCCCCATGTGAGCATACCCTCGGGATCCATATCCGTGAATCCAAGCGGACCCACGATTTCCTTCATTCCATGCTCCCTACCCCACTCCTCAACAGCGTCAAGAAGGGCACGAGACACTTCGATATCATCAATAAAGTCAATCCATCCGAAACGCACACGACTCTGCTCCCAACGCTTGTTGGCTTTCTCATT
>JAUNIK010000188.1:0-1636 GCA_030523505.1 Prevotellaceae bacterium
GTATGGAGATCAAGATTAACGCATTGCATTTCGATGCAACTGAGAAATTGGAAGCCTACATCGAGAAGAAGGTTTCAAAGTTGGGTAAACACCTTGAAGGTGCTGAGAACATTGAGGTTCAGCTGAAAGTGGTAAAGCCTCAGACAGCAAACAACAAGGAAGTAATAATCACTCTCCCAGCAATGGGCACTACACTGCGCACCGACAAAATTGCAGACACCTTTGAGGAGGCTATCGACCACTGTGTTGATGCTATGAAGGTGCAGATGGAGAAGCTCAAAGACAAGCGTCGCGGAGAATAATTGGAATTCGGGAATTTCGGAATGAAATAAAAAATATAGGGGTGAGCCAGAAGGCTCATCCCTATTATTTTAATATGACTCTGAGGATATAATCTACGCCATGAGGCTTTTCTGGGAGAAGCACACGGAGGGAGCCGTTTTCCTTCTTTGTTTTCAGGACATCACCATTGAAGGTCTCCACGCGCTTTACGCTTTTGGGATTGAGAGTCAGCAACAATGACGGACTGTCGGTAGTGAGACTCTCCTCGGCATTGGCATCGAGGATATGAACGAACAGAGTGTTGTCGCGTTGCGTTGTCACGCCCCAAGGCTGTTCAGGAATCATGCCACCACGGGTGCCGAACACCGACTCGCCATACTGCCTGTTCCAAACACCAAGGGCTTTGAGCAATGCCATAGCCTCATCAGGCAGTTTGCCGTCAGGACGAGGGCCGATATTGAGCAAGAGGTTGGAATTGAGACCTGCACAGCGAACAAAACGACGGATGACCTCATCGGCCGACTTATAACCCTTGTCGGTGATGCTATATCCCCAGGTGTTGTTCATTGTCTGGCAGCTCTCCAGAGGCAGTTTATCAACCTGCTGGCCATTGGAGAACCCGGCACTGTTCTCGCCAGGAGCATCCTGTTCGAAGAGTTGGAAATCTTCACCCTGGACGATAAATGAGTGATGGTTGTTGCCCACCATACACTGAGGCTGGAGACTGTGGATGAGCTGATACTGCTGTTCCAGTTGCCAGTCGAAACCGCTATGATCCCATACGCCATCAAACCACATCGCACCAATCTTGCCGTAGTTGGTGAGCAGTTCGGTGATCTGCTTGTTCATGAAGGCATAATACGAATCCCAGTCGTTGGTGGAAGCATCGTGGGTGATATATCCGTTGCTTGGAAGAATAGGATAATCAGTGCGATGCCAGTCGAGATGAGAATAATAGAAATGCAGACGGAGGTCGTTGGCATGACAAGCATCAGCCAGTTCCTTTATCACATCGCGTTTGAATGGTGTGGCATCAACGATGTTATAATCAGAAGCACTGGTGTGGAACATAGAGAAACCATCATGATGACGCGAAGTGATTGTCATATATCCTGCACCAGCATCCTTGAAAGCCTTCACCCATTCTTCGGCATTGAAGCGTGAAGGACAGAAACCTGAAGGCAACTGTGCATACTCCTCAGGGAGGATTTTCTTAACACACTGTACCCACTCACCATCGGCAAGCATGGAATATACTCCCCAATGAATGAAGATGCCAAGTTTCATATCCTGGAACTCCTCGCGTGCAGCAAGGTTCTCGGCTGTAGGAGTATAGATGAAACCCGTTGGTTTG
>JAUNIK010000188.1:1646-5734 GCA_030523505.1 Prevotellaceae bacterium
TCAGGCTGAGCAGCACTGATGGTTGTCGCCATGAGAAGCGAAAGGATTGTAAGGTTCAGTTTTTTCATATTACTAATTGACTATAGGTAGGTTCTAGAAAATATCTAATACAGCACAAAAGTAATAAAAAATTGCGAAAAAAAAGATTTTTTCGGCAATTCTTGTCCGGTTAGACCATGATTTGTCCTAATTTTGCTGCGACACTAAATTAATAATCAATTGATGAGACAATTAAAAATCACACAGAGCACAACCTCGCGCGATGAGCAGTCGATAAGCGACTACTTGGCCGAGATTAGTAAAATTCCACAGTTGACCACCGATGAGGAGGTGGAACTGGCAAGAAAGATCCAGAGTGGCGGTCCGGATAGCAAGGACGCAATAGAAAAGCTGGTGAACGGAAACCTAAGGTTTGTCGTCAGTGTAGCAAAGCAGTATCAAGGTATGGGACTGCCGTTGGGCGACATTATCAGTGAAGGAAACATCGGACTGATAAGGGCTGCAGAGAGATTTGACGAGACACGAGGATTCAAGTTCATTTCGTATGCTGTATGGTGGATACGGCAGTCTATCATGACGGCTATCAGCGAACAAGGGCGAATGGTGAGATTGCCACAGAATAATGTCCTCACGCTGAACAGATATTGGAAGATGTGCGACGAATACATGCAACAATACCAGCGGAAACCAACTATTGAGGAGTTTGCCGAGGCATTCGACATGGATATAAACAAGGCAACAGCTATTGTGCAGGCTGCAGCGAAATATCAGTCGCTTGATGCTCCGATGAGTGAAGATTCGGAGAACAGTGCCGCTGACCTTATGCCAAGCGAGAACAAGACAGATGAAGCTGTGGACAAGGAATCGCTGGTGTCGGAGCTATTGCTGGTGATGCAGACAGTGCTGAAGCAGAGAGAGTTTGACATTGTGCGCAAGTCGTTTGGTATAGCCTGTCCACAGGTATCGATCGAGGAGTTGAGTTCAAGAGAAGGACTGAGCAGAGAGCGACTCCGCCAGATACGTGAGCGGAGCATTGCCAAACTGCGTGAATGCAGCAGTATCAACATGTTGAGACCGTTCTTAGGATAGCCTCACCCCTACCCTCTCCTCGAGCGTGAAAACAAATAGTGACTATCACCCGAACTCGGGACGATAGTCACTATTATATATAGAAACCTTGAGATTACTTCTCGTAACCGTTAGGATTGTTCTTCTGGAAGTTCCATGAGTCACGGCACATCTCCTCGATGCCATACTGTGCCTCCCAACCGAGTTCTGCCTTAGCCTTTGCAGGGTTGCAGTAGCAAGTAGCGATGTCACCTGGGCGACGAGGCTTGATAGAATAAGGAACCTTCAGACCGTTAGCCTTCTCGAACGCCTTGACAACATCGAGAACTGAATAGCCATGACCAGTACCGAGGTTATAGATAGCAAGACCCTTCTTCTCCTGGATAGCCTTCAACGCGCATACATGGCCACAAGCAAGATCGACAACATGGATATAGTCGCGAACACCTGTACCGTCAGGAGTGTCGTAGTCGTTGCCGAAGACGCCAAGTTCCTTGCGGATACCGATAGCAGTCTGAGTGATGTAAGGCATGAGGTTGTTTGGAATACCGTTAGGGTTCTCACCGATCTTGCCGCTCTCATGAGCACCGATAGGATTGAAATAACGGAGAAGAACAACATTCCACTCAGGATCAGCCTTCTGCACATCCATCATAACCTGCTCAAGCATAGACTTTGTCCAGCCGTAAGGGTTTGTGCACTGGCCCTTTGGACACTCCTCAGTGATAGGAATGATCTCAGGATCGCCATAGACAGTAGCAGAACTTGAGAAGATGATGTTCTTGCAACCATGGTTACGCATAACATCGAGCAGCACGAATGTACCGTTCATGTTGTTCTCGTAGTACTCGAGAGGCTTTACGCACGACTCGCCCACAGCCTTGAGACCAGCGAAATGGATGACAGCATCGATCTGGTTCTCGTCGAACACCTTGTTCATGCCCTCGCGATCGCGGATATCGACCTCATAGAATGGGATCTCAACACCACCGAGGATGTCAGCAACACGCACGAGAGCCTCTTTCTGGCTGTTGTAAAGATTGTCAACTACTACCACCTCGTGGCCTGCCTTGTGCAATTCAATGAGAGTGTGGCAACCAATGTAGCCAGCACCTCCACAAAGTAAAATTTTCATAATAAATCTGCGTTAGTTAATAATATGGTTATTTAAAATTTCTTTCCAAAGACAATGCTTGTGAATGTAAGGAACAGCACCTTGATATCCAACCACCAAGAACGGTGAGAGAGATAGTAGAGGTCGTATTCCAAACGGCGGAGCATTTTTTCCATAGTGTCGGTATAGCCATTATACAATGTGGCATACGATGTGACACCCGGACGAATCTGATAGAGGAACGCATAGCGTGGGTCGTGCTCCATAATCTGATCGATATAGAACTTACGCTCCGGACGATAGCCGATGAGCGCCATCTCACCACAGAACACATTCCACAGCTGTGGCAGTTCATCGAGATGATGAGCACGAAGGAACCGTCCGCATTTGGTAAGACGCGGATCATCATCGCCACCAGCATGACTCAACTGTGGTCCCATCTTCTCGGCATCAAGACGCATAGAGCGGAATTTGTAGATATAGAACGGACGACCGAAACGACCTATTCGCTCCTGTTTGAAGATAGCCGGTCCACCATCGTCGAGTTTTATGAGGATATAACTCAGCAGGAACAAAGGCGAGAAGACAACGAGGCACACACCAGAGACCAGCATATCGCATAATCGCTTTACATTACGCTCCAAAGCCGACATGCCATCAGGCAGGAACTCCAACTCCTGACCTTGGATATAATGAGCCGGCATACCCATTGTGCCGAAGTTCACCTGCTTTGCGCGAATCTTCTCGACAGGCACATTGGCATTCCACGCATCCTCGCCATAGACCTTATTCCACGCTGTCTGGTGAGTACGAACTTCATGACGATGAATGATATAGTTTATTACTAGCTCAGAAGCGAACCACAATAAGACACAAGTAAAGAATGCTATTGTGATAGGCAATCCACTTGTAACAATCAAATAAGAAATAGCTGCATATATTGCAGACAGGGCAAACAGCATAGGGAAAACGCTCCAGTTAGGTATACCCATACGGAGCAATTTCGAATCTATCTGGTTTCTGTCAGGCATTATCAAACTACGTCCATCGCGAGCACGGCTTCCCACAACTCTTACTGTATCCAAAACTGGCATTATAAGAATTGCAATTGCAATCACATCTGCACCATGGAAATAATTGCTTTCAGCTCGGGCTAAAACAGAAATGAATACGTAAGCAAGAATATATCCCAGAACATAGCTTCCAGAGTTTCCCATTAGTGCTTTTGACCACTTCTTGCTGATTTTTTTCATGCTCCAGAATGGAGCGACAACTCCTAATGTACCTGCTGCGACAACCGCAGGAGTGATACTTGCAGACGACATGCAGATTGGTAACAATAGCAAGAGAGAGATTGCGACAGTTCCACTCGCCAAACCATTCAATCCATCCAATAGTTTTACCATTTCAATAATATAAATGGAAATGCAAACTGTCAATACCACACCAATCCAATACGGAATTTCATGTATTCCAAATAATCCATGCAAATCTTTAATACACAGGCCGGCTATAGGGAAAAGGCAAGATGCGAGAAAAGCAGAGCTAGCTCTTGTAAAAGAAGAAGAGCCATGCATGTCATATTTCAGTCCTGTGACAAACAGCAGTGTTGCACCCGTTATTATCTGAAGGACACGAGGCACCATGTGATAAGCTCGGCTGGAATATTCGGTATCCGGCATACACATAGGAGCCATTCCTGAAATACAAAGTGTGAGCAACAATACAGGGAAGATAGACAATCCTGCAAGTTCTATTGCAGTGTAAGAAACCTCATTAACATCTGCAGGTCGCTCTGCCCATCCTTTCTTGATACTGACAAGCATCATCTTCGGTATTATGACAATGCTAAGAATAAGACCTAAGAAAAAAGGAACTGCTGTATAAATAAAATTAGGGAAAATAG